>CANGRU010000107.1 GCA_947456315.1 Beijerinckiaceae bacterium
ATCATGAACGACCATAAAGTGCACGGTGGTTTTTTCCGGCATGTGCACGCGCTTCTTCTGAAAAATCACATCACGCGGCCTTTCATACTGCGCCCGCGTTTGCTGAGTGGTATTTTCGCAGGTGTGCTTGTGGGGTTGGCCTGTCCGATCGACTGGGAGCTTGCCACGCGTCTGCTGCTGGCCTGGAACGTCGGCGTGTTGATTTATATCGGCCTCACCTTCCGCATGATGCAGCGCGATGATCTGGCCCGCTTCCACCAGCGGTCCTCCGTGCAGGATGAAGGCGGCTTTATGATTTTGACGCTGTCGATTGTGGCAGCGCTGTTTTCAATCGGTGCCATTGTCGCGCAATTGGCTGCCACCAAAGATATGCAGGGGCTCGACAAGGCGCTGCACATCGGCTTGGCCGGCACGACCATTCTGACGGGCTGGGCTTTCACACATCTGACCTTTGCGCTGCATTACGCGCATGAATATGCCTCGGAGCGGCGCAATCGTCCCGACCAGTCAGAGCGCTTGCGTGGCGGGCTTGATTTCCCCGACACGATCACACCCGATTACAGTGATTTTCTCTATTTCTCGTTCACGATCGGCGTGGCAAGCCAGACGGCCGATATTGCCATCTGCTCACCCGTCATGCGCCAAATCGCCTTGGTGCATAGTATCGTGTCGTTTTTCTACAACACGACCGTGCTGGCTCTGACGATCAATATTGCGGCCGGGTTGATTTAATCACTCGGCCGCATGCGCCTTGCCGTATTTCTTCTCGATATAATCGATCACGATCTGGCGGAACTCGTTGGCAATATTGGCGCCACGCAAGGTCATGGCTTTTTCACCATCGATGAAGATCGGCGCAGCCGGCGTCTCGCCGGTGCCGGGCAGTGAAATGCCGATGTCGGCATGTTTGCTTTCACCCGGTCCGTTCACAATGCAGCCCATCACCGCGACATTGAGATTTTCGACGCCGGGATAAGTCGCGCGCCATGTCGGCATTTCATCGCGGATAAAATTCTGAATGTCGCGCGCGAGTTCCTGAAACACGGTGGATGTCGTGCGCCCGCAGCCGGGGCAGGCCGCCACCAGTGGCACGAAGGTGCGAAAGCCCATTGTCTGCAAGAGCTCTTGTGCCACGGTGACTTCGAGCGTGCGGTCGCCGCCGGGCTCCGGTGTGAGCGAAACGCGGATCGTGTCGCCAATGCCGTCTTGCAGCAAAATGCCCATGGCGGCGGAGGAGGCGACAATGCCTTTCGAGCCCATGCCGGCTTCTGTCAGGCCCAGATGGATGGCGTAGTCGGAGCGTGCCGCCAGCATGCGATAGACGGCAATGAGATCCTGCACAGCAGAGACTTTGGCTGACAGAATGATGCGGTCTTTCGGTAGACCGATTTCCATCGCGCGTTCTGCCGAATAAAGCGCCGAGCGCACCATGGCCTCGCGCGTCACGGCACGCGCATCATGCGGCTTGGCGGATTTCGCATTGGCATCCATCAGCGTGGTTAGCAGCTCTTGGTCGAGCGAACCCCAATTGGCGCCGATGCGCACCGCCTTGTCATGCTTGATTGCCATTTCGACGATTGCGCTGAACTGGCGATCCTTCTTGTCTTTGAAGCCGACATTGCCCGGATTGATGCGATATTTGTCGAGCGCCTCGGCGCAAGCTGGGTGATCAGCCAGCAGCTTGTGGCCGATGTAGTGAAAGTCGCCGACGAGGGGTGCGTGCACCCCCATCTTGTCGAGCTTCTCGCGGATATGGGGCACAGCGCGGGCGGCCTCATCACGATCGACCGTGATGCGCACAATCTCCGAGCCCGTGCGTGCCAGCGCCGCCACTTGCGCCACTGTGCCGTCAATATCGGCCGTGTCCGTATTGGTCATGGATTGCACAACCACCGGCGCGCCGCCGCCGACCATCACCGCACCTTTGCCGGAGCCGATGCGCACCGCCACCGTTTTGTGTCGGGGGGTCGGCTCGGCGCGAACGAGCAAGGCAGGGTCGATTTCGAAATCTTGCATAGGTTTGGCCCTAACACGGCAGTCTTGGTGACACTTGTGCGTGCAAGCCCCGTTTCCGTCAAGATAAGGGCGTTTAATCCTCCGCGAAAGCGAGATCGGGGACAAGCACCCTTTTCAGCGGAATCTGGCGCCTGTGTTTGGGGTCGAGCGCATCATAATGGCGCTCGATCAGGTCGATCAGCGTCACCCCGTCGACCAGTTTGAGATTGCCCTTGGTGCGGGCAAAATCCTGAGCGGCCTGCGTATAGCCCCCTGTGGTGATGAAGACCCCGACATCGCGCTCATGCACCATGGCATAAAACGCCTTCACCACATCTGCGGCAATATTGGCTTCTTGTGCTTTGACCTGAATCTTGATGATCGGCGGCTCGATGCCCAGCTCATCCTTATGCGCGATCACATCAATGCCTTCATCGCGCACACCGCGCGTGGCGTGTGACTGGTACCCCATGGCGCGAAACAGGTCGGCGACAAAAGGCTCCAGCGGATAGCCTTTCAGATCGGTGCGCAGTTTGCGTGCGATAAAGTCGCGTGTGGTTTCGCTGACGTCGCGGGCGGCGGCGTCATCATTGTCGTCCTCTTCGTCGGGCAGACCGAAATCATTGCAGGCAGCGGCGAATTTGCGCAAAAATTCGGGCGCAAAACTTTTCACCTCGAACAAGGTCAGAATCGAACCGATCTCGTAGAGCGCACCTTGTGAGAACGCATCGCGGCTGAGTTTGGTGAGCCAGCCGACACCGCGCCGGTGCGCATAATCATTCGATCGTTCGCGATCAAAAACATAAGGTCCCGTGACTTCGCCCCAATAAAGTGTGCGGTCGCTTTTGCGCGGATAGATAACGTAATCGCCGATCCGCATTTCATGCACAAAGCGATAGAGCTGATTGGCTTGGGCCGGCCCTGCCATGGGCGAGCTCACCGCCTCTCGGAACGCGCCGCGTCTGGCGGGCAGGCCGCTGACATCGCCACCCCCTTCTGCAAAACTGATCGCAATCTGATTGAGATCGAGAAAAATATGATCGGCCTGGCCGAAAGAGCCCGCCCGGACGGCCCAAATCCGTCGTTTATCCATTGCAATGACCCCGCATCAAAAAAGCCGCGCATCCTTGCAGATGCGCGGCTTATTATGGAGCGGAATGCCTGACGGCAGTTGCGGCTTTTTAAGCCATATATTGCCCGCCATTGGCGGTCAGCGTCGAGCCTGTGATAAAGCCGGCATTGTCGGCGGCCAAAAAGAGCACGGCACGGGCGATTTCTTCCGGTTCACCCAAGCGGCCGACGGGGATCAGCGGCAAAATGCGCTTGGCCAAAACGTCCGGATCAATCGCGCGGACCATTTCCGTGCCGATATAGCCGGGGCAGATCGCATTGACCGTAATGCCTTTATTGGCATTTTCCTGCGCCAGCGCTTTCACAAAGCCGATTTCGCCAGCCTTGGCTGCAGAATAATTGGCCTGACCGGCCTGACCCTTCTGGCCGTTGATCGACGAGATGCAGATGATGCGACCGAAGTTGCGGTTGCGCATGCCCTCGACAACCGGACGGCACATATTGAACAGCGAATTGAGGTTCGTGTTGATCACCGCGTTCCATTGTTCGGGGCTCATCTTGTGGAAGAAGCCATCGCGCGTGATGCCGGCATTGTTGACGATCACATCGATCGGGCCGAGATCGGCCTCCACTTTGGCCAGACCTGCCGCGCAAGCCTCATAGCTCGAGACGTCCCACTTGTAGACGGCAATGCCTGTTTCCTTCTGGAATTGAGCAGCAGCTTCTTCATTGCCTGCAAAATTGGCGGCAACCTTGTAGCCTTCGGCTTTCAGGGCTTTTGAAATGGCTGCGCCAATGCCGCGCGTGCCCCCGGTAACAACCGCAACTCGTGACATGATCTGCTCCTCTCCCCGACAGGTCGCTGTCATCGCGCCTGCACTGCGTTTCTCATCCCAAGATCAAAGTGAGCGCGCCTCATCGGCGCGCTCTTTTTGGTTTTTAGCGTTCGACGGTGAGCGCGATGCCCATGCCGCCGCCGATGCACAAAGTGGCGAGGCCCTTCTTGGCGCCGCGGCGCTGCATTTCAAACAGCAGTGTGGTGAAAATGCGCGCGCCAGAAGCGCCAATCGGATGGCCGATGGCAATGGCGCCGCCATTCACATTCACAATGTCCGGGTTCCAGCCCATGTCCTTGTTGACGGCAATCGCTTGCGCCGCAAAGGCTTCATTGGCTTCGACGAGATCAAGGTCGGCGACTTTCCAGCCGGCCTTTTCAAGCGCCCTGCGCGAGGCAGGGATCGGGCCCGAGCCCATGATCGCGGGATCAACACCGGCAGTCGCCCAGGAGGCAATGCGTGCCAGCGGGGTGAGGCCGCGCTTGGCGGCTTCTGCTGCGGTCATCAGCACAACGGCGGCAGCGCCATCATTGATGCCTGACGCATTGCCGGCGGTGATCGTGCCGTCCTTCGAGAAGGCGGGCTTCAATTTGGCCAGCGCGTCGATGGTGGTGCCAGCGCGGATATATTCATCGTCCGCCACAATGATGTCGCCCTTGCGGGTCTGCACGGTGAAGGGGATGATTTCATCCTTGAACTTGCCGGCCTTCTGGGCGGCTTCGGCCTTGTTCTGCGATCCGCAGGCAAAGGCGTCTTGTTCATCGCGCGAGATCTGCCACTTGGTCGCGACATTCTCAGCCGTTGTGCCCATGTGATAGCCCTGGAAGGCATCGATCAGGCCGTCTTTCAGCATGGTGTCGATGAATTTCACATCGCCCATCTTGGTGCCGCCACGCATATAGGCGGCGTGGTGCGAGGTGGACATGCTCTCCTGACCACCCGCAACAATGACATTGGCATCGCCATTGGCGATCTGTTGGAGGCCGATGGCGACTGCGCGCAGGCCCGAGCCGCAGATCTGGTTGAGCTGCCAGGCTGTCTTTTCCTGCGGGATGCCGGCCTTCATGGCGGCTTGGCGGGCCGGGTTCTGGCCCTGACCGGCGGTCAGGATCTGGCCCAGAATAACTTCGTCCACGTCGCCCGGGGCGATTTTGGCGCGCTCCAGCGCGCCCTTGATGGTGGCCGCGCCCAGGTCATGTGCAGCGACCGTGTTGAAGGCCCCACCGAACGAACCGACCGCCGTGCGGGCGGCGCTGACGACCACAATATCCGACGCCATTCTATGCTCCCCAAAATGTTGCGCCCCGCCGACCCGAGGTTTGCTCGGGGTCGAGGCTCCTTGCTTATGCAGCTGGCTCAATCTGAACCATTTCCGCCCCCATCGGGCAAGCGTCTCGACTGCCCCAATCATGAGCAAATGGTCGGGGTACGAAATGCCTAGCTGTTGGGTGACCTGTCCAACCCTTAAGCAGAAAAGACTTTCGCGCAACGCAGCATTGGGACTATCGTAGGGCGTCCCGGCGGGCTGTCGCCCGGAGGCGGGGCCTAAGAGGAAGGCGGGTTTCTCTCCGCCTGAGGGAATATGACGAACGAAAAAGCGCCCATTACCATCAAGAAATATGCGAACCGGCGTTTGTATAACACCGGCACCAGCACCTATGTGACGCTTGAGGATCTCGCGGTCATGGTCAAGAACGGCGATGATTTCGTCGTCTATGATGCCAAGTCCGGCGAAGACATCACCCGCCCCGTCTTGGCCCAGATCATTTTCGAACAGGAAGGCAAGGACGGTCAGAGCTTGCTCCCGATCACCTTCCTGCGTCAGGTCATCCGCTTTTATGGGGACAGTATGCAGATGCTGCTGCCCAGCTATCTCGAACATTCGATCGGCAATTTCACAGAGCAGCAACAGAAGTTCCGGGACCAGATGCAGTCCACCATGGGTGGCAAGGAGCTGCCCGGCGCGCATTTGTTCGGCGCCATGGAAGAGCAGGCCCGCAACAATATGAACATGTTCTCCCAGGCCTTCAGCCTGTTCAATCCTTTCGCAGCGCAAACGGCAGCTGCCGCGGCCGCCGCAAAAGGATCAAGCGGGGCATCGTCGGAAGATGGCGATCTCGACGCGCTGAAAAAACAGCTCGCCGAAATGCAGGCCAAGATCGAAGGCCTCTCGCGCAAGTAAAACAAAAGCCGCTCTGATGAGCGGCTTTTTTTATGAGCGTGGTGTCGGGCGCCAGCCAGAGGGCGCCAGTTCGAAGCCCGCAAAATCAAAAGCCGGCGCGACCGTGCAGCCCACCAGCGTCCATGCACCAAGGCTTGTGGCGGTTTGCCAATGATTTGCGGGCACCACAATCTGCGGATGCTGGCCACACAGAACATCCGGGCCCAGATGCTGGGCAAAAGCATCATG
>CANGRU010000108.1 GCA_947456315.1 Beijerinckiaceae bacterium
GAGCAGTGCGCCTGCTTTTGTGGATTCAAAAATTCGCATGTTGGACGTATCGCGGTCGTATTGTGTTTCGCCCAGTCCGAAATCGGCGCGTGAATCGATCACCGTTCGATAGCAAGAGTAGAGGTCCACCACGTCGCGGCCATAGACACCAGCATGATAGCCGAGCTCTTGGGTGTTTTTAGGGATTTGCGAGTCAGTGTAGATGTCGATGTGGTCAGGGCCAAGGCGGCGCGCCACGTCTTCAAGAAGGCGCAAGCGATTGTCGTGATAGCCGGTGACAAAGCTGCCGGAGATGACGGCCTTGTCTTGACGCTGAAACATGTCGCCATTGGCTGACAGATGCGATGGTGCGCCAGACATGAAGTTTGCAACTGCTTTGGCGCCATTCTTGAGCGCATTGTCCCGGATGGCCGAGACACCCGACAGCAAAAGATCGACTTCGCTCAGGTGCGTTGTGGGATTGAGTGTGCTGGCCAACCAGGCCGTCACGATCGGGCGTTTGCTTAACGCTCCGATGAGGCGCAAGTCGAGCACATTGATGTCGCTGAAATAGACGATGTCCGGTTTGATGATCTCAAGCTGGATCATCAGCATGTCGACCTGATTTTCAGGTGTGTTGAGACCTCTCTGCTGAAACCATTTCATCTGGAGTTCAGAGAACGTCGGAACGAGATAGTGAATCTCGTATTTGTTGGGATCAAGATAAATGCAGACGTTCTGGCCCGAGCTCCAGCCCGAATTTAAAAGCGTGGAGAGGGTCAGTTGATAGCTGAGGTCATTGAAATTCGGCATGTTGCCGAAAAGATTGACCAGGTGTTGCCTGTAGGCAGATTCAATCTGAACAATCTTGATCTTGTTCATGGCGTCACATCCGGCCTGTTGATCGCGGCATAAGAGTTTGCCAGATGCGCGACATAGGGCTCGTAGACATGTTTGATGGTGACATCGGGCAGTTTGTAGCTGCTGTCCATCTGGACTTGCGCGCGACCGTCAATCTCGACGAGGCGCAGCCCATGAAAATGCCAGATCACCGCTTCAGAATAGGGGAAGCGAATGGCGTTCCAGGGTGCCAAAATCGAATTAAGCGCGGTCAGGACGTGGACATCATCGGGAAACCGGATCGGCCATTCATCGAGATATTTCTGGTCGCCAAAGCGCCCATTTTCGACGCGGTTGAAGCACCATTCCAGGCATTTTTGCTGCCAGTCTTGAAGAATCGTGCGGCCCTGTGAGCGATGAAAGATCACATATTGAACGCAGAACTTTCCTGATGTCGCAGATTGATCGTAATCAGGCGCATAGGCATGAAGCGTGATCAAGGCGCCTTTTTTGCTCTGGATGAATTCCTGACGAATGGCTGTATCTGGTCCTAGAAAACACAGATCGGCATCCAGATAAGTCAGTGTCTCGACATCGGGATAGGTGTTGAAGACAAAATCGAAGCTGAATGGCGTCAGTGTCCAGCAATATTCGCCGCGGGTGCGCGTTGCTTTGACGGCCAGAAGATCGGCTGTTTCGTGATCAGACAACAAGAGCAGGGTGAGGTGCTCGCCCTGCCATGGCGAGAGCTTGTCGCGTGCAGCTTCATCGACACAGAGAACATAGAGATGAAACTGCGACACATGCTGTTTGATCGACATGAACAGGGCATGTGCGTAGTGGGCATAGGCTCCATCGCAGAGCGTGAGATAATTACGCTTGTCCAATGTGGTTCTCGGCAGACAGGGTTAGGAGGTCGCGGGTGCCCACCTAGATGAGCGATATGTCTCTCTTCGTCACTTCAGCCAATTCATTCGAGGCCCGGAATTCGGCTTGTGTCTCGGGGTGCGAGTAATATTGGCCAATCACCAATGGTGTGCGAGCAAGCTTCATGCCAAGCGCTTTCAGCATGTGCCAGAACAGAGCATCCCCTACAGACATGATGCGCATGCCGTCTGTCATGCGATACGGATAGCGGGGAATCTTGTTGTGAATATCCATGCGCCAGAGCGTGGCGGGGCCATAGGTCCCCCGCTCGCCGGTGCCGCTACCCAAGCGTGTTGGCTGGTCCTTTTTGGGCGGCCAGTCAGGCAGCATGGGCAATGTTTCGCCTTTGTAGACGGGCTTCACATCATCTGTTTCGGCCTGCGAAAAACAAATCTTCCATTCCCCGCCGACCAGATCGGCTTGCTGGGCCATCAGCTCGAGCTCCAACAGCTCGACCGCATTGGGGGCAAGCCGGTCGTCCAGATTGAGATTCATCACGAAGGGCGTGCGGCAAACCGATAGCGCAACATTCCATGCCTCATAAATGGACAAATCTTGCTGTGTGCAGATGGTCTCAGCATCAAGATCGGGCGGTGGCGTGTCTCCACCATCAAAGACATACACCACTTTGATCGGCCGCGATTGCTTGGCGAGATTTGCGCGATGTTGTCGAATGAGCTCGTGGCGCTGAGGATCCTTGTGCCAGACAGCACAGAAAACGGTGGTCATCGCTTCCATATGAACGCTCCGATTGATTATCTCGCGTCAATGAAGTCGCGGCGAATGAAAGCAAAATTTGAAAACAAGAACAGATTGGAGAACGGGTCCCCGGGATCGCGTTCGGCAATATCGGCGGGGAGAAGCTGAAAGACCCGGTAATCCGGCAGGACTTGCGAGAGCGAATAAATTGTTTCACCTCGGAAGAGTTGATGATGGTTGAATTCGATTTGAATGGCCTTCGGCTTATGTGCTGCGATGACACCAAGGCCGCCAACAAGCACTTCCTTTTCAAACCCTTCGGTATCGATCTTCATAAAATCAATAGGCTCGTCGCTGGATGCAAAAAGCGTATCCAATTTTCGGATCTGGACTTCTTCAGTCTGGGTGTTGCTCACATAGTCGATCTGATTCATGTCAGACAGCAGTGATGCGTGCGACAGCGCTTCAGTGTTGAAGTAAATCGGCATCGAGCCATCATGATCTCCGACGCCGATTTTGTGCGCGATGACACGTTCCGGATAGGCTTGGGCGATGGCTTCCAAGGCTTTGAAAGACAGAGAAACCGGCTCAAAACTGTGAATCTTTGCTTGTGTACACGTCAGAAGCTCACGTGTGTAAGAGCCGACATTGGCGCCGATGTCGAGGCAAACCCGCGGCTGCATGGGCGCTACAAAGCGGTTCAAAAAGTAACTTTCGCCAGACAGCTCGCTGCTTTGATAATTGTTATATCCCCGCTCGCACGCGGCCCGGTTCAGCATCCACTTGGCGAGATTGCTCCTGTCCTCAGCGCTGTTTTGCTTGTTGGTCAAAAACGCCTCAAGGCAAGAAACTGCGGCATTGATGTCCATGGGAAGGAATCCTCTCGGGAGGTGTGGTCAGTGAAGCAGGAAAGTGTATGGTCCCGAAGGATCATCCTCGCTTGAATAGCCTTAATCTTCTGTAAAAAATGTTTTCATGAATATTAAATAATAGCCAACATTCTGATTTATATAGTTTATCTAGATAAAATAGCTTACATTTTGAAATAGTATTCATGCACAAATTTTGAATTTGTTTACCCCGCGCGGTGCATAAGAGCCGAGAGCGGTGAAGGCCGTTTGTGACTGGGCTTTGCTCGGTCAGATCTGTCATCCGGCGGGTAGGTTTGCATGATCCTGGTGACCGGTGGTGCCGGCTTTATCGGTAGCAATTTTGTGCTGGATTGGCGTCGGCTTTCTGATGAGCCTGTGGTCAATCTGGATAAGCTGACCTATGCCGGTAACCTCGATAATCTGGCCTCGCTTCAAGGCGATCGTCGCCATGTGTTCGTGCGTGGTGATATTGGCGATTCTGCGCTCGTAGATTCTCTGCTGAACGAGTATCGCCCGCGCGCCATCTTGAACTTCGCTGCCGAGTCCCATGTTGATCGTTCGATCCATGGGCCAGCCGATTTTATTGAAACCAATGTCGTTGGCACATTCCGGCTGTTGGAATCCGTTCGATCCTATTGGTCAAAACTGGGCGCTTCCGGGAAAAGTGACTTCCGTTTTCTTCATGTCTCGACAGATGAAGTTTATGGATCGCTCCTGCCGGATGAGGCGCCCTTTACTGAAGAGCACCCCTACCAACCAAACAGTCCCTATTCCGCAAGCAAAGCATCATCTGACCATTTGGTGCGTGCCTATCATCACACGTATGGCTTGCCGGTCCTGACAACAAATTGCTCGAACAATTACGGGCCTTGGCATTTTCCTGAAAAGCTGATCCCCTTGTGCATTCACAATGCCCTGGGTGGGCGTGCGTTGCCGATCTATGGCGATGGCCAGCAGGTCCGTGATTGGCTTTATGTTGGTGATCATTGCAGCGCCATTCGGCATGTTCTGGCGTCAGGCCGCATCGGCGAGACTTACAATATCGGTGGTTTGAACGAGAAGACCAACCTGTCTGTTGTCCAGCTCATCTGTTCTATTCTGAACGAGTTGAAACCTCGCGCCGACGGCAAGTCATATGCGGAACAGATCACCTTTGTGCAAGATCGCCTTGGCCATGATCGCCGCTACGCCATCAATGCGAACAAAATTCGTGAAGAGCTGAATTGGGCTCCGGCAGAAACCTTCGAGACAGGTCTGCGTAAAACCATTCAGTGGAATCTCGATCATTCTGCATGGGTGAGCCGCGTGACCAGCGGCGACTATAAAAACTGGATAGATATTCAATATCAGAGCGCTGCGCCAGAGATCCGGTGAGCGGTTATTAAATTCAGAGAACGGGGCGCGTGCATGAGTGAGCGGAAGGGGATTATTCTTGCGGGAGGCTCGGGAACGCGTCTGCACCCCGCAACGCTGGCTGTCTCCAAGCAATTGCTGCCCGTCTACGATAAGCCCATGGTGTATTACCCGCTGACAACGCTCATGCTGTCTGGCATGCGGGAGATCCTCATTGTGTCCACCCCGCAAGATACGCCGCGTTTCGAGCAATTGATGGGTGATGGCAGCCAATGGGGTTTGCGCATCAGCTATGCAGTGCAACCCAAGCCCGAAGGTATTCCGCAGGCTTTTATCATCGGCGAAAAATTTCTCGATCGATCGCCAAGCGCATTGATCCTGGGTGACAATATTTTCTACGGCAATTTGTTGACGCATGATTTGCAAATGGCGGACGCCGAACCTGGTGCAACCGTGTTTGCGTATCAGGTTCAGGATCCGGAGCGGTATGGCGTTGTTGAATTTGATTCAACAGGGCGTGCCATCAGCCTCGAAGAGAAGCCGCAAAAGCCGCGTTCCAATTTTGCGGTGACGGGTCTGTATTATTACGATGCGAATGTCGTAGACATTGCTAAATCAGTGAAGCCGTCGCCCAGAGGCGAGCTGGAAATTACCGACGTCAATCGGGTTTACTTGGACCGTGGTCTTTTGAATGTTCAGACCCTTGGTCGCGGCCATGCATGGCTGGACACAGGGACGCATGATTCCCTGCTGGATGCGGGGCAGTTCATCGCCACGATTGAACGCCGGCAGGGGCTTAAAATCGCCTGTCCTGAAGAAATCGCCTTTCACCTTGGCTACATAACCGCTTCCCAGTTGGAGGCATTGGCGCGCCCCATGGCGAAGGGTCAATACGGAAAATATCTGCTGTCGCTGATTGGTGAAACGAGCCGCACTTCGGTTGCAGGAGCATCAGAATGACAACGGGTTTCAGCCTGATCGATCTTCCAAGTTTCGGGGATGAACGCGGCTGGCTGAGTGTTGTCGATGGCAACTTGCCCTTCGAGACCAAGCGTATCTATTGGATTTATGGTGCAGATGGTCAGGTGCGAGGCGGGCATCGTCACAAGGTGACGCGTCAGGCTTTGATCGCTGTGAGCGGCATTGTGGATGTTTTCATGGACGATGGTGTTAAACAGGAAACAGTCCGCCTGTCACATCCCCGTCAATGCTTGCTAGTAGAGCCGCAAGACTGGCATCAGATGACCTTTGGGTCAGGCGCTGTTTTGCTGGTTCTGGCATCTCACCCGTTCGATCCGAATGATTATATCGAGCAGCGCTATGAAAAATAATCCGGGCATCGAATATGAAAGCCTAGCGAATTCAAATCGTGAGTTTATGCGCGATCTTGAGCTTGCAGCCAGTCGGGTGATCCGCTCAGGTTGGTATGTGCTGGGCCAGGAGGTCGCGGCTTTTGAAAGCGAATTTGCATCCTGGATTGGCGCCAAACATTGCATTGGCGTGGGCAATGGACTTGATGCTCTGATCTTGTCACTGGATGCGCTTGATTTGCCTGCTGGCTCCGAGGTGATTGTTGC
>CANGRU010000109.1 GCA_947456315.1 Beijerinckiaceae bacterium
CGGCTTTTCAGCCGATCATCATGTATTTGCCGGATGCGTGCAAAAGCTTCTTTGGCCGGTATAGCGCGGTCGGGCTCTTTCTCAAGGGCATCATAAGCGGTGATGACTTCATCCTTGAGCCACTTTTCAACGGCTGCATCGCGCTCCTGTAGGGCTCGCAGACCTGCGCGAACAACTTCGCTGCCTGAGGCATAGGCCCCCGAGGCAACTTTCCCATCGATGAAGGCTGCGTGTTCTGCCGGAAGGCTGAACGTTCTTTTTTCGGCATTGGACATGATGCGGCTCCTAGGTTGAAGAGTATGACTTATTCATACTTTCGGCAAGCCGTGCAATCTCTGCCGTTCCGCCCTCACACTCGCTTTGCCCGTCCGGAGGGGGTAGCCTTGCTGCAAGTCTATGTCCCAAGCGAGATCCCTTCATGCGTTTGCGTAACCTCCTGATTCTTGGTCTGGCCGCTCTGGTGGCGGCTGTCCTTGTCTGGCGGCTGGTTCTGGCCCCGCTGGACGTGGTGGCGGTCAAGCCGCAGCGCGGGACAGCGGCTGAGGTGGTCTATGCCACCGGCACGGTCGAGCCGGAGAAATGGGCCAAGGTGGTGGCCCTGTCGCGCAAGCGCATCACCAAACTGTGCGACTGCGAGGGCAAGCCGGTGAAGGCGGGCGATGTGCTGGGCCAGCTGGACGATGTCGAAGAACGCTCGACCCTGCGCGAGCTGGAAGCACGCCGTGTGCGGCTTGAGGGCGATGTCGAGCGCACACGCGGCCTTGTGGCACGCGCCGCCGCGACGCAAACCGCGCTGGATCAGCTCGTCACCCAGCTTGCTGAATATGAAGCCCGCATTGCTGCGCAAGAAGACCGCATCAGCGACCTTGTGCTGCGCGCGCCCATGGATGGTGTGGTCTTGCGCAAAGATGGCGAAGTCGGCGAGATCGCCGGCATTGGTGTCACCGATGTGCTGTTCTGGGTCGGCCAACCCAAGCCGTTGCGCATTGTGGCGGATGTGAATGAAGAAGATATTCCGCGTGTCAGGACAGGCCAAAATGTTTTGATCCGCAATGAAGGTTTCAAGGATCATCCGTTGGCTGGCATTGTAGGTGACATGACCCCCAAAGGTGATCCCGCTACCAAAACGTTCCGCGTCTATCTCAACCTGCCGCCCGAGACGCCGTTGCAAATCGGCATGAGTGTGGAAGCCAATATTGTGACGCGCGAAAAAGCCGGCGCTTTGCTGGTGCCCACCGAGGCTTTGGCGGGCGACACTCTGTTTGTCATTACCGGAAGCCATTTGAAGCAAGTCACCGTGAAGACCGGCATCCGCGGCACGCGTGCAGTGGAGATTCTGGAGGGACTGGGTGAGGGAGAGATGATCGCCTCACCTGCGCAGACCGGTTTTAGAGATGGCCTGCGCGTGCGCATCAAGGAGGAGGCGGCACGTTGAGCGGAATGAACCGCCTTGTGGTTTCCATTGCCCGCACACATGTGCTGGCGCGTTTGCGCCAGACGTTGGTCGGTGTGTTTGGCGTGGCCATCGGTGTGGGCTTTTCCGTGATGATGGCCTCCATCATGGAAGGCTCGCAGGATGATTTCGTCCGCCAGCTGGTCGATTCCTTGCCCCATATTTCTGTCACCGATGAACGGCGCGAGCCGCCGCGCCAGCCAGCCGATCAGGCTTTTGATGCAGCCGAGATTCATGGTCTGACCACCAAGCAACTGCGTCCGGGGATCAAAAACCCTTACGCGATTATGGCAGCACTTGAAGGCTGGTTGCCCGGTGCTGTGGCACCCTCCGTGCAGGCCAAAGCCGTGATCCGCTTTGCAGGGCGCGATACGGCCGCCAGTGTCACCGGCATTGATCCCAAGCGCGAGCCCGATGTGTCCAAACTCGCCACGCAAATCCGCGATGGATCACTGGACGCGCTTTATAAATCATCCAACGCCATCATTCTGGGTTCGGGGCTGGCGAAGAAAGCTGGCGCGCGTATTGGCAATAGTGTGGTGGTGACAGCCGGCACGGGGCGCACCATTTCCGCCACTGTGGTCGCCATTTCGCATGCGGGCGTGACGCAGATTGATGACAACACGTCTTATGTGCTGATCAAGACAGGGCAGATACTGGCCGGCCAAACGGGGCTTGTGAATGAATTGCGGGTGAAAGCGCATGATGTCATGCAGGCGCGGGCAGTGGCCGCGCGCATTGAAGCCGAGACCGGCTACAAGGCAACCTCATGGCAGGAGGCGCATGAAGATCTGCTGTCGGCTTTCCAGATGCGCAATTTCATTATGTATACGGTGGTGAGTGCCATTCTGATGGTCGCATCATTCGGCACTTACAACATCATCTCGACCATCACGCATGAAAAAACGCGTGACATTGCGATCATGAAATCACTCGGCTTTCCTTCTTATGTGGTGCGGCAGATTTTTGTTGTCGAGAGCATGATGATTGGCATCACGGGCCTGCTGCTGGGTTGGCTCCTGGGTTATCTCATGAGTTACGGTATGGCGCAGATCGAGTTCAAATCACCTTTCATGGATGCCACGCATCTGCCCATCATCTATGCCCCCGCGCATTATGCGATAGCTGGCACGGTAGCGTTGATTGCTTCCGTCATTGCGGGCTTTTTCCCGGCGCGCAAAGCAGCCGCCTTGCAGCCTGTCGACATAATCCGCGGTGCCTCATGAGCGCACTTGTCGAAGCACGAGGCTTGCGCCGTGTGTTGGGTGGCGAAGTGCCCGCCATCCTGATTGACGGCATTGATATGGATGTCCGCAGAGACGAGTTTCTTGCCATCACCGGACCATCGGGGTCCGGCAAATCTTCCTTGCTTTATTTGCTGGGTCTTCTGGATGTGCCGAGCGCTGGCGAAGTTACCATTGATGGCCGCGCCACCTCCAAGCTCAATGAAGAAGCGCGTGCGCGGCTCCGGCTGGAGACCTTGGGCTTTGTCTTCCAGTTCCACTTTCTGCTGCCGGAATTTTCGGTACTTGAGAATGTCGCTTTGCCCATGCGTGCCTTGGGGCGCCTGAGTGATGCAGCCATTGCGGCGCGCTCCATGGATCTGCTGGTGTCACTGGGCTTGGGCGAACACGCCCATAAGCGGCCGGAGCAAATGTCGGGCGGACAGCGCCAGCGCGTCGCCATTGCGCGCGCGCTCGCCAATGATCCCAAACTCGTGCTGGCGGATGAGCCAACCGGCAATCTCGACACCGCCTCCTCAGCGCAAGTGCTCGGCATTTTGCGCGCGATGTGCGGGCCGGGCTCGGGCAAGTCGGTGGTTGTGGTGACGCATGATCTGGGAATTGCCGAACAGGCCGACCGACGTCTCAATATTGTCGATGGAAAAGTATCGGCTTAGGGGCGCATCATGGAGCGCGGCACAGAGGCCGTGATCGCGGGCGTGATTTCATTGGCGAGCTGCGGCGCCCCGCTGACCAGATCACCCATAGCGCGACCCATGGCATTGGCCAGACAGAAATAGCCGCGGTCGCTCATATGAAAGCCGTCAGAGGCGAGCATGGAGCGCAAATCCTGCGGCACGCGTTCTGCCCAGAATTTCATCAGCCTGTAGCGCGAAAGCACCGGTGTGGCTTCTTCTTCGCCCGCGATTTCGACAAGTTTCACAAAGCGCTCGTAGCGCACCGGGTCTTTCATCGTCGGGAAAAATTGCTGGTCGAGCAGCACAAGATCCATCTTGCGGGATTTGACCATGGCAATGCCGCGCTTCAGAAAGCGGGTGAAGCGCTCTTCATCGCCGCCCTTCATCGCATCATTGGTGCCGACCTGCCAGATTACGAGATCAAAGCGTTCGGCGGCGACACGCTCTTCCAGACGCGCCAGCGTGGCATCAGCCGTTTCGCCATTCACCCCCGCATTGATCACCTCGACCTTGGTGCGGAAGCGCTGGCCCATTTCCTCTGCAAAGCGCACCGGATAGGCGTGCTGGGGCGATGTGGCGCCAATGCCGAAGGTGGAAGACGAGCCGATGGCCAGAATTTTCAAGGGCGCGTGGTCAGCCACGCGGCGCGACAGATCTTTCAGCTTGGCCTGATGCTTGAGCATGGAGCGGCCAGCCGGGCAGCTCTCGGTTTCGGGCTCGGCTGTGGCTGTGTCGAGGGAGCTGGCGTGAACGGGCAGGGCGGTCAGGGCAGCAAGGCCCAAAAGGCAGGCAGCCAACAGGCCACGCGCGCCAGAACGGCGGCGTTGATCTTCACTCACGCTGCAATCGCAAGAGCTGCCCATCACTTGGTCCGGTTTCCTCAAAGCTTGAAGCTTGTCTGGCCCCTATGAGCCCCGAGATTCCATGCCCGCCTATGTCCGGTCAAGCCTAGGCCAGTCTTTGAAAGGCGATTGCACGAAGTTTCAGCAGAAAAATCCTATCTGCTTGGACTGCGACATTTGTCTGACGGATTTTTGTTCGACTTTGGAATTATGTGCAATGCAGCGATCACGCTTGCGCCTCATCGCTTGACAGGCGGGGGAGCGGCACTTACCCGCAAGTCATGACCCAGTCTCCAGCTTCACCGCGCATTGCCCGCGGTCTCTCCGAATTTGATGGCCGCTATGATGTCGTGCTGTGCGATGTCTGGGGTGTCGTTCATAATGGTCAGGCGCGCTATCCGGCGGCCTGCGAGGCTTTGCAGCGCTTTCGCGCCCAAGGCGGCACGGTGATCCTGATCACCAATGCGCCGCGCCCCAATCCGCCGATCCTTGAACAGCTTCAGGGCTTTCATGTGCCGCGCGATGCTTTCGACGATATGGTGACATCGGGCGATGTGACGCTGGCCTTTATTGCGGAGCGCAAAGATCAGCCGATCTTCCACATCGGTCCGGAACGCGATCTCACTTTGTTCGAGATTTCGCACCAGCAAACCGGCATCAAGCCGCGCCTCGTGCCGCTGGAAGACGCGGCTTATGTCGTGGTGACCGGTCTCAATGATGACCGCAGCGAAACGCCGGATGATTATGCCGACCGCATGGCGATCATGCGCGCGCGTAATCTCGATATGATCTCGGCCAATCCCGATCTGGTTGTGCATGTGGGTGATCAGCTCATCTATTGCGCGGGCGCTTTGGCGCAGGCCTATGAAGAACGTGGCGGGCGCGTCTTGCAGGCCGGAAAACCGTTTGCGCCGATCTACGAGCGGGCTTTGGCTTTCGCCGAAAAAATCCGTGGCCAGAGCGTGCCGCGCAATCGCATTCTGGCCATTGGGGACGCCATGCGCACAGATGTGGCGGGCGCTGTCGATTTCGGTGTCGATGCTTTGTTTGTCACACGCGGCATCCATCGCGAGGAATTGCACACCGATGGCGCGCTGGATCTGGCCGCCTATCAGCAGTTTCTGGCCGACAATCCGCGCCATCCTCTGGCGGCGATCCCCGAGCTCGTCTGGTAGCCCTTAAGTCCAATTGCAGCGCTGATGTGCGCAGGCGAAGCTTGAGGCATCGCGCTCTTTTTCGTCATTGCGAGGAGGGCGAAGCCCGACGCGGCAATCCAGAAGTCGCAGGCGTGTGCTGGATTGCTTCGCTACGCTCGCAATGACGCGCACCATACGGAACAATGCGCATGTTCACTGCCCCCATCAAAATCCATTTCTTTGAAGATCTCAGCGTCGGCATGCATGAGCGCAGCATGCACACGGTGACCTCGAGCGATGTGGTGAAATTCGCCACTTTGTCGGGCGATCACAATCCTATCCATCTGTCGGATCATTTTGCGCGCAAGACGCGTTTTGGCGGGCGCATTGCGCACGGGCTTTATACGGCCAGTCTGATTTCAGCCGTGCTCGGCATGTATCTGCCGGGGCCCGGTGCGGTCTATTTGTCGCAGACGCTCAATTTCCGCGCGCCTGTGCGCATCGGTGATGTGGTGACGGTGATCGTGCAGGTGAAAGAACTCATCAGCGAGGGCTATCGCTGCAAGCTGTCGTGTGAATGTATTGTCGATGGCAAAGTGGTGCTCGATGGCGAGGCTCTGGTGATGGTGCCGGCCCGCAATCCGGTGCGCCGCGCGACCGCGTCAGATAAGAGTGTGGCCAAAAAGCCTGCCAAAAAGACAAAGGCACCAGCCAAACGAACTTCTGCGAAAAAGAGCCTTGCCAAAAAGCGGCCCGCGAAAGCCCGCACCAAGCCTTGACGGGGCGGGGCCTGCACGGCAGTTTGCGGCCCATGTCAGCAGCCCCCGCCGTTTCCCAACTGGCC
>CANGRU010000110.1 GCA_947456315.1 Beijerinckiaceae bacterium
GAGCTGCGCATCGCCTGCAACACGGTAATAACTATAGGCCATCAGCAGCAATGAGATGATGGCGACACGGCGAATGATCAGGATGAGTGAACCCAGATCATGCTTCTCGATCCAGTCGCGCATGCGCCGGCTGCGCAGAACTGTCGGCACGATCAGATCATTCGAGACCATGATGGCCAGCGCAACAGACGATACAACGACCATGGCTGTTGCAGCCGACAGGCCGCCCACGAGTCCGATCAGGGTGATCAAAGTCGAGCGGTCAATCAGCGGCAAGGCCAGCACGGTCATGTCGCGATTGATTGCGCCATCGGGAAAAATCAGATGTCCGGCAATGGCGAGTGGCAGGACGAAAATATTGATGGCCAAAAGATAGAGCGGAAAAATCCATGCCGCTTTGGCGACATCTTTTTCATCGCGGTTTTCCACCACAGTGACGTGAAACTGGCGCGGCAGCAGCAGGATACAGCAAGCCGACAGCAACATCGTGGTCAAAGACGTGTCCAGATCAGGCGGATCTGCCAGAATGCTTTTCAGAATGGGATAGCTTGATGCGCGTTCTGCCAGATCAGAAAACCCGTTGAACATGCCCCAGGTGACATAAGCACCCACGCATAAAAACGCGATCAGCTTGACGATGGATTCGGCGGCGACCGCAAGCACCAAGCCGTCCTGATGCTCGGTCGCATCAATGTGGCGTGTGCCGAAGGCCATCGCAAAGCCCGCCAGCAACAACGTCACCAGCAAGGCAATGGTGCCAGCGCCTGGTGACACCACCTGCATATATTGCGCATCGAGCGACAAAAATGTCGTCAACACCGATGTCGAAATGGCTTTCAGCTGCAGCGCGATATAGGGCACAGCGCCGACCACAGCGATAAGCGCCACAAGGCCGGCCACAGGTTGCGACTTGCCAAACCGCGAGGCGACAAAGTCCGCCACAGAGGTGATGTTTTGTGATTGCGCCAGACGGATGATGCGCTGGATGAAGCGATAGCCCAGACCCACCACAAGAATGGGGCCGATATAAATGGGCAGAAACTCCAGCCCTTTTTCGGAGGCAAAGCCAACCGAGCCGAAGAAGGTCCAGGACGTGCAATAGAGCCCCAGCGTCATCGCATAGATGAAGGGCCGTGTACGGGGGCCTTTGAACAATTGCGGATGCGTATCGCCGTAATGGGCGATGGCAAACAGCAAGCAGATATAGACCAGCGCGGTGAGAACCGCGGCCCATCCGGCGATCATGGAGGCTCCGGCACGAAAGATGACTGGAGGAGAGTTTAGCACCGGCCGGTGCTGCAAATCCAATCGGAGTGTGTTGCAGCCCGCTATGCGAGGTGATTTAAGGGCGCCAGCATCAAGAACAGGGCGAAACATCCATGAGCGGCGCGAAGCCGGACAATTCGGTCGGGGTCGTCTCGCCCTGGACATCGGGCTGGCGCGGTCAGGCGCTGACCATGGCGACCGCCTTTGCTGGTGGCTTGGCCTTCCTCATGCTGGGCGTGCCGGGCGGGGCCATGTCCGGCTCGGTTTTGTCGGTGGCCTTTCTGTCCTATTTCGGCTGGGCCACGCCGATCGGCAATATTCTGCGCATCACCGCCATGGCCATCACCGGCATGTCGATCGGCTCGGCGATTGATCCGGGCACGTTGAAGAATATGGCGACCTATCCGGTCAGCATTTCCATCATGGCGCTGTGTGTGATCTGCGTGACGGCGTCTTCCATGGCGGTCTCCGCGCTGATCTCGCGCTGGGCACCGCCCACAGCGCTGCTCGCGGCTGTGCCGGGCTCTATGGCCTATATTCTGTCCGTGTCTTTGTCGCTGGGCGCTGAACCGCCGCGTGTGGCAATTGTGCAGATGATCCGCGTCATCTTTTTGGTCGTGCTGCTGCCCATCATCATCGTGCTGGAATCCGACACGCATCTCTCACCCGTTGCAGGTTTGGTGAATGATCCGCCTTTGATGTTGCTGGGCACAGCGGTGTGCTCGGTCACGCTGGGTCTGTTCTTTTTGCGCCTGCGCATGGGCGGTGGCATGATTTTTGGCGCGATGATCGCCTCGGCCATCATTCACGGGACGGGGTTTGCAACGGGCCGCGTGCCTTTTGAAATGATGATGGTCGGCCAGATCATGATCGGCGCCTGGGCCGGATCACGCTTTGCCGATTTCGATTGGGCCTTGTTTGGCCGCACATTGGTGGCCTCCACTCTGGCCAATGGCGCGGGCATTCTTGTTACGCTGATTTTCGCCACGGCCGCCTCGACCTGGCTCGGCATGCCGTTTGGCGCAACCCTGATCGCTTATGCGCCCGGCGGGCTGGAGGCGATGATCGTGCTGGCGCTGGGTCTCGGGATTGATCCGCTGTTTGTCAGCGCGCATCATTTCTCGCGCTATTTCATGATCAATCTGTCTTTGCCGTTCATCATCCAGTGGCTGATGAAGCGACAAAAAGCGCGTGGCACATAGGCCAAAGACAAGGGCCGCATCTGCGGCCCTTTTTTGTTCATTCAGCAGCGACGATTTTCAACTGCGGCTTTGGCATTTGCGCAACCTTGGTGGGTTGCGGAATGGCCCCGAAGGGCAGACCCAACCGGCGCCAGACATCACGCAAGGCCTCGACAAGTGCCTCGATATGCGCGTCGGTGTGATAGGGCGTGGGTGTGATGCGCAGGCGCTCTGTGCCGCGCGCCACAGTCGGATAATTGATCGGCTGAATATAGATGCCGTGTTTTTCCAGTAGAATGTCGCTGGCTGACTTGCACAATTCCGCATCGCCCACAAACACCGGCACAATATGCGATGTATTGGCCATGACCGGAATATCGGCTGCCGCCAATGCAGCTTTGGTGCGCGCCACTTGTTGTTGTTGCAGTGCGCGCTCGTCTTGCGAAATCTTGAGCTGGTGCACGGCAGCTGCAGCAGCTGCAGCGACAGCAGGGGGCAGGGCCGTGGTGAAAATGAACGAGGGCGCATAGCTGCGCACTGCATCAATGATCACATTGTCAGCGGCAATATAGCCGCCCAGCGTGCCAAAGCCTTTGGCGAGCGTGCCCTCGATCACATCGATCTGCGACATGACATTGTCGCGCTCGCAAATGCCGCCGCCACGCGGACCATAGAGGCCCACAGCATGGACTTCATCCACATAGGTCATGGCATTGTATTTTTTGGCCAGCGCCGCGATCTCGCCGATGGGCGCGATATCGCCATCCATCGAATAGAGGCTTTCAAACACGACCAGCTTGGCGCGATCGTGGCCGATGCTTTTCAGAATCTCTTCGAGATGGGCCGTGTCATTGTGACGGAAGATCGTCTTCTCGCAGCCCGAGCGGCGCACACCTTCGATCATCGAATTATGGTTCAATGCGTCCGAGATAATCAGGCAATTGGGCAGCAGCTCGGCAATGGTCGAGATCGCCGCCAGATTGGACACCCAGCCCGAGGTGAAAGCGAGCGCGCTTTCCTTGCCATGCAGGTCGGCCAGTTCGGCTTCCAGTTGCACGAGCGGATGATTGGTGCCGGAAATATTGCGGGTGCCACCAGCGCCTGCGCCATATTTTTCGGCGGCCGCACGCATAGCTTCGATGACCTTGGGATGGCGACCCATGCCCAGATAATCGTTCGAACACCAGATCACGACCTCGCGCGGGCCATCGCCATTGTCCGAGTGCCAGAGGGCCATCGGAAAACGTGACGCATCGCGTTCGAGATCTGCGAAAACCCGGTAGCGCCGTTCCGCCTTGAGGCGGTCAATCGCTTGGCCGAAGTACCGCCGGTATTCCATTTCAAACCACCTCGATGGATGCCCCGTCCCCGGGGCGCGCGACCGGGCAGGTGTGACCCCCCGGAACCGCAGTCTGGACGTGTTCCAAACTATAAACGCTTCAACGTCAAGGCGCGAGAGGACGGATGCGCGCAGGCTTAACCCGCCAAGCGCTCCCGAGCCTTGCGCCAGATCAGGTTGGGGCTATTTGCCTCAGGGCAGAAGGCACTCCAGCGGGGCCCCGGGCGCCAGTTGGGGGGCTAGAAGCCCGAAAGGACGTCCTGGAGATGGGAAAGCCCCAGAGAGCCGGGGGCCAGCAGCAGGGCGGCCCACAGGAAGGCCGAGGACCAATTGGCGATCTGGAAGGGCAGGTTGGGCATGCCGCAGGTGCCGGCCACCAAGGGCACAGCCGCGCGCAGGGGGCCAAAAAAACGGCCGATGAAAACGCCGGGCCAGCCCCATTTTTCAAAAAAAGCATGCCCCTTGGGCAGAAGGTCTGGGTTTTTGGACAAGGGCCACAGGCGCGCAATCTGCACATGATAATGGCGGCCCAGCCAATAGGACAGCCAGTCACCCAAGCCCGCACCGATCACCGCACCGAAATAGATCGGCCAGAACTCAATGCCCGATGCGCCGATCAGGGCACCGATGCCAATCAGCATGACGGTGGCCGGTATGAGCAGCGACACAAGGGCCAATGATTCCCCAAACGCCAGGAGGCAGGCGATGGGCGCGGCAAAGTCCTGATGGGCGCGCACAAAATCAAGCATGGCTATCATGTGCTGTTGCATGATCAGGTCACAATCGTGATGCGCTCGGCCGCGCGTGTGATGCCGGTATAGAGCCAGCGCGCGCGATGTTCGCGGAAGGCGTAGGATTCATCAAACAGGACAAGCTCGTCCCATTGCGAGCCCTGCGCTTTATGGACAGTCAGCGCATAGCCGAAATCGAATTCATCTGAATCGCGGCGCAAGGCATAGGGAATCTCCTCCTCGCTTTCGAAGAAAGCCGGCAGCACACGCACGCGCAGGGGCTTTTTGCCGGGTTCGTCTTCGGGCGTCAGCGTCATGCGCAATTTGCCGCTGCGCACGGGAGATGTGCCCTTCACCTTCCAAAGACCACCGTTGAGCAGGCCTTTCTTGCGGTCATTCTTCAGGCACACCAAGCGATCACCCGGTTCCGGCATGGTGCCGGAAAAGCCGAAGAGTTCGCGCAGGCGCTTGTTGTAATTGCGACGTGTCTTGTTGAGGCCGACCAGCACCTGATCGGCTTTGGTAACGCTCATCGCATCAATGGAATCGCGCGCAATGATGCGGCTCTCGCCATAAGTGCCACGCTCGAGCCGCCCGCCTTCGCGCACAATCATCGACATGCGCACAATCGGATTGTCAGCCGCTTGGCGATGCACTTCGGTCAGCATGAAATCGGGTTCGGCTTCGGTAAAAAAGCCGCCACCTTTCACAGGTGGCAATTGTGCGGGGTCGCCCAGCACGAGAACGGGACGGCCAAAGGAGAGCAGATCGCGGCCCAGTTCCTCATCCACCATGGAACATTCATCGATGATGATGAGGGCGGCATCATTGGCCGGACTTTGCTCGTTGATGACGAAAGAGGGCACTTCCTCATCAATGTCTTGGGCGCGATAGATCAGTGAATGGATGGTGCGCGCGTCATCGCAGCCCTTGTCGCGCAAGACGAGCGCGGCTTTGCCTGTGTAGGCGGCAAAGACGACATCGCCGTCAATGCCTTCAGCTATGTGGCGGGCGAGCGTGGTTTTGCCGGTGCCGGCATAGCCGAACAGGCGAAAAATCTGCGGGCGTCCGGATTTCAGCCAAGTGGCGATTTCCTTCAGCGCACGATCTTGCTGCGGCGACCAGACCTGACTCAAGACCCCATTCCTCCTGCCCGCTCAATCGGGATGATGGCAGGGACATGAGGCTTTGCAGAGGCCTTTGCAAGCGCCAAAGAGACAATCAGGCGTGTTGGGCTTGGTGTTGGACTTGGTGTTGGGCTTGGGTCACTTCGGCCAGACGCCGGTAGGCTTGGGCCACCTGAACGCAGAGCTCCGCCGCATGACGGGGGGAGCGGGCATGGCGGCTGGTGATGACCAGCATTAGCTCGGTGATCACCTGCCGGTTGACATCTTCGATCTGGTTTTCGCCCAGACCAAGCCGCATGGCTGTGCGGATCACCTCGCGGTGGAAGGTGCTGACGCTGCCTGTGCCCATGATCAGGGCGCGCCACAACATGCCTTGGCAGCGGATCAGAAACTGGACATCGCGATGCTCTTCGCTCAATCCGCGATAGCAGGACTGGATGACGTCACCCACCAAAGGGTCTGCCCAGCGTGCAAAGTCTGTAGAGGGGAGCCCGGGCTCGCTCATTCAAAAATCCGATTTTTTGAAA
>CANGRU010000111.1 GCA_947456315.1 Beijerinckiaceae bacterium
AGATCTTTTTCGATCGCCTTGAAATGGCGCTCAACAATGCGCTGATCGATCAAGATCGCTATCCGACTGTGCTCTGCGTTGATCTCGACCGTTTCCGTCAGGTGAATGATACGGTCGGACTATCGGCGGGCGATTCCATTTTGCTCACCGTATCGCGCCGCCTCAACCGTCTGTTGCGCGAACAAGACACGCTGTCGCGCATTTCAAGCGACCAGTTCGCCATCATTCTCATGTCGGAAATGAACCATGAGAAAATCGTTGGCATTGCCGATTCCATCCGCCGCACGATTTCGACGCCGATCTCCTTTGGTGATCGCGATGTGGCGCTGACCTGTTCGGTCGGCATTGCACTTTATGATGTGCAGGTGCATCCCAAGCGCGAAGATATGCTGAAAGATGCCGAAATCGCCATGACGCACGCCAAGAAACTTGGCGCCAACCGCACAGAAGTGTTCCGCCCCAGCATGCGCGCGCTGCGCTCGGACCGTACGGCTCTGGAAGCCGATCTGCGCCGCGCCTTGGATCGCGGCGAAATGAAAGTCGTCTTCCAGCCCATCGTGCGGCTCGAAGATCGCACCATTGCCGGCTTTGAGGCGATGCTGAACTGGGAACATCCGCGTTTGGGTCGTCTCAGCCCGAGTGATTTTATAGCTGTGGCCGAAGAAACCGGCGTGATCGTTGATCTGGGCCTGTTCATTCTGGAACGCACAGCACGCGAATTGTCAGCCTGGCAGAATGCGCTGGATGTGACGCCGCCGATTTTCGCCAGCGTCAATATTTCCTCGCGTCACTTGCTGCGTCACGATCTCTTGCATGATGTGAAGGGCGTGCTCACACGCTCATCTGTTTTGCCCGGCACGCTGAAGCTTGAAATTGCCGAAGCGCTGGTGATGGACAATCCTGAATATGCAACCCAGATGCTGGAGCGCTTGCATGAGCTGGGCGCCGGCATTTGTCTGGCCGGCTTTGGCACGGGCCATTCCTCGCTGTCGCAATTGCAGCGGCTCAAGATCGACATGCTGAAGATCGACAAATCGCTGACGCGCCCCAATGCCAAAGGCACGCGCCCGATCATCCTGCGCTCGCTCATCGGCCTTGCGCATGATCTGGGCGTGGCTGTGATTGCCGAGGGCACCGAGAGCGAGGCTGATACGCAAGATCTGGCGGCGCTGAGCTGCGAATTTGCACAGGGCAATGCCTTCGGCAATCCGATCAGCATGCCCGAGGCCCGCCGTCTGATGGGCGCGGCCAACGAGGCCGCCTGACAAGACCGTCCCCCGATCGCGCGATCTGTAAAACCGTCATTGCGAGCCAAAGGCGAAGCAATCCAGAGGCCTCACGTGCTGCATCTGGATTGCTTCGCTGCGCTCGCAATGACGACAGAGGGGACCGGAGGCAAGCTCTAAGCGTGGCCGGCGTCGCCTGACAGCATAGCCGGATCAATGCCCAGCAAGCGCACGGCGCGGCCCCATTTGCTGTCCAGATCACGATCAAACAACAGGCTTGGGTCGGCCGGAACATTGAGCCAGCCGTTCTGCTGGATTTCGCTTTCCAATTGCCCGGGTGACCATCCGGCATAGCCGAGCGCCAGCATGGCCTGCTGCGGGCCTTGGCCACGCGCAATGGCGCGCAGAATATCGACCGTGGCTGTCAGCGACACGGAGTCATCAATCGTCAGCGTCGAATTGTCGATGAAGAAATCCGATGAATGCAGCACAAAGCCGCGCCCCTTCTCGACGGGGCCGCCTTTCAACACCTGCAATTTTTCAGCAGGGTCCGGCAGACGGATCAGCTCTTCGGGTGGCAGCAGCTCAAGCTGCAACAGCAGTTCGGGAAAGGTGATTTTACGCGCCGGCTGGTTGACGATCAGACCCATCGCACCCTCCGACGAATGGGCGCAAATATAGACCACGGACCGGGCGAAGCGCTGATCGGCCATGCCGGGCATAGCGAGCAGAAACTGGCCATCAAGATAGCCCGAGGATCGGCTCGAGGATTGCGACATTTCGATTGCCATGCCGATCATGCTACGCCTTCATCTGATTCAGAACAAGGAAGGGCAGACCCACCTGTCACGCGCATGTGTGTGGCGTTTGAACAGGCGGGCTTGCAGGAATGTTCCATGCGCAAGCTTTCGGCAAAACAGATCTCTGCCAGCGTTTTTAGCGCCCTTCTGCTCGTTTGCAGCGGGGCGCTGGCGGCTGATGGTGCCGATGCCGGCCCATGGGCTGCGGGCGGCAATTCACGGGCGCGGCTGCTTGCCGCAGGCCCCTTACAGGCGGGTCTTTATGTGGCGGGCCTCGAAATCGAGCTGAAAGGCTCGGCCCATACCTATTGGCGCAATCCGGGCGATGCGGGTGTGCCACCGCGTCTCACAACCGAGGGCTCGCGCAATGTGAAAAGCGCCGTCTTGCGCTTTCCCGCTCCCCAGCGGCTGGATGAAAACGGGCTGATGGTTTTTGGCTATCGCAGCAATCTCGTGCTGCCGCTGGATGTCACCCCGCAAGATGCCAAAGCCCCCGTCCATCTGGTGCTGCATTTCACCTATGCAGCTTGCGAGAAAATCTGCGTACCAGCCGAGCTCTCCGGCACGCTGGATCTCAAACCCGATGCCGCGATCTCCGGCGCGGCAGCCCGCCTGGAAGACGCGCGCCGCCGCCTGCCCCTGAAGACCGATGCCAAGCTCTTGGGCGTTACCGCTGAGGCCCAGGGGCCCAAGGACAAGCCCGTCTGGCACATGGCGCTGCAAGCGCCAGCACGCGATCTTTTCGTGGAAGGCCCGAGCGGGTGGTTTTTTGAAACCAAGCCAGCGGGGGGTGCTTTTGATATCACCGCAGCCGAGAGACCGAAGGACTGGACAGGCCCTGTGCCTGTGACGCTGACTGTGACGGGGACAAAAGATTATGAGCTTGGCTTCGACCTGCCCCTTCCCTGATAGCTTTCACGCTCCAGTTATGAAACGTGTGTATTGAACCGGGCCATGGCCCCAAACCGAAGGATGAGAAAAATGATCAAGGCGGGAGACAAAATTCCGAGCGCGACTTTTACGGTGATGACGGCCGAAGGCCCCAAACCCCGCACAACGGATGAGATTTTTGCTGGCAAGAAAGTGGTTCTGTTCGGCGTGCCCGGCGCGTTCACACCGACCTGCCATAAAAACCACCTGCCGGGCTTCGTCGCCAAGGAAGCAGAGATCAAGGCCAAGGGCGTTCACACGATTGCTGTGACCGCCGTCAATGACGTCTTCGTCATGGACGCTTGGGCCAAGGACACACAGGCCAACGGCAAGATTGATTTTCTGGCAGACGGCTCGGCGGCTTTCGCCAAGGCGATTGGCCTGACCGTTGATCTCATCGAACGCGGCCTTGGCATCCGCTCGCGCCGTTATGCGATGATTGTCGACAATGGCATCGTCAAGTCAGTGGATGTGGAAGAAGCCGCCGGCGTGGAAGTGTCCGGCGCTGACCATATTCTCAAGCTGCTTTGATAACCTTCTCCCTGAGGGAGAAGGTGGTCGCGAGAGCGACCGGATGAGGGGTTACCATCCAGCGACGCGAGGGCGTAACCCCTCACCCCGATGCTGCGCATCGACCCTCTCCCTCTGGGAGAGGGTTTTTTTCACCCCTTCAAAAACGGCTTCATGCCGCGGCGCGCGAGTTCATCGGCGCGCTCATTCATTTCATGGCCCGCGTGGCCCTTCACCCAATGCCACGACACATCGTGACGCTTGCGCGCCTCATCGAGACGTTGCCACAGCTCGATATTTTTGACGGGCTTTTTATCCGCCGTCAGCCAGCCGCGCTTTTTCCAGTTTTCCATCCACCCCGTGACGCCGCCGCGCAAATATTGTGAATCTGTGTGCAGCTCGACAAGGCAAGGACGCGACAGGGTTTCGAGCGCCGAAATGGCGGCCATCAGCTCCATGCGATTGTTGGTTGTGTCGGCCTCGCCGCCACAAATCTCGCGCTCATTGCCTTCAAAGGTCAGCACGGCACCCCAGCCACCCGGGCCGGGATTTCCAGAACACGCACCATCGGTGAAAATCACAACCTTCTTGGTCATGCGAGCAGGCCGTAATCAGCCGCACTGGTGACATGCTGATGGAAGCGCAACTTCTTCACATATTCCATCGGGTCTTTGGGGCGCACCAGAGCCCCCGCTGGCACGTTGAGCCAATCGACCAGACGCGTCAGCAAAAAGCGCAGCGCCGCGCCGCGCGCCAAAACGGGGAGTGCCGCGATCTCGGCGCCCGACAGCGGGCGCACCGATTGATAGCCCGCGAAAAACGCCTGTCCCTTGGTGACGTTGAACGAGGCATCCTGCTCGAAGCACCAGGCATTGAGACAGATGGCGGCATCATAGGCGAGCGAATCCGTGCAGGCGAAATAAAAGTCGATCAAGCCGGACAGATGCTTGTCCAGGAAGAACACATTGTCGGGAAACAGATCGGCATGGATGACGCCTTGCGGCAAGTGCTGCGGCCAGACACGCGACAGATGCGCGAGTTCATCCGCGATGAAAGACTCAAGCCCCGGCGTGATTTCATGCGCGCGACTGCGTGCGCCTTCAAACAAGGGTGTCCAGCCGGACAGCGACAAGGAATTGGCGCGCTGCATCGGGAAATCAGCGCCCGCCAAATGGAGACGCGCAAGACCCGCACCCACTTCCTCGCAATGCAGCGCCGTGGGACGGCGCACCGACATGCCCTCAAGAAACGTCACCATGGCAGCCGGACGGCCAGCCATGCGACCGAGCGCTGTGCCATCACGCGCTTTGACGGGCTGCGGACAGGTGAGGCCGCGCGCCGACAAATGCTCCATGAGGTTGAGGAAGAAAGGCAGATCCGCCTCGTTCACCCGCTTCTCATAGAGGGTGAGGATGAACGTGCCTTTTTCGGTGCGCAGCAGGTAATTGGAATTTTCGACGCCTTCGGCAATGCCCTTCAGCGACAGCACGCCACCCAGATCATAGGCGCTCAAGAAAAGCTCCAGATCCTCATCCGTGACTTCTGTGTAAACGGCCATGGCCCCGCCCCCTGCTAACCCCCTGTTAGCCTTGGAGGGGATGGAAATCCAGCTTTTCTGAGGGACCGCCCAGCCGTCCTTGCGAGGAGCCGCAGGCGACGAAGTAATCCAGAAAGCCGCACGTGAGGCACTGGATTGCTTCGCTTCGCTCGCAATGACGGCAGAAAGGGTGCCACAGCCTCGCCATGGCGGGCCGTATTGGCTAGAACCGATCCCATGTTTGCAATCACACCATGGCTCTGGGCTGTTTTCACCGTGGCGGCCTCGGCGGCCCAGACGGCGCGCAATGCGATGCAGCGCGACCTCATTGAAAAAATCGGCATGGCTGGCGCCACCCATGTGCGCTTCATCTTCGCCCTGCCCTTTGCGCTCATCTTTCTGGGCGTGCTGTGGAGCCTCAGCGATCTGGCGATACCGGTGCCCACGCAAAAGACACTTCTGTGGGCCTCCTTCGCGCCAGCCGCGCAAACAGCCGCCACCGCTTTCATGCTGTCGGCCATGCGCGGGCGCTCGTTCGTGGTCGCCATTGCTTTCACCAAGACCGAGCCGCTGATCATCGCGCTGGTCAGTGTCTTTGTGCTGAATGAAATCCCGAGCACCCCTGTGGCCGCCGCCATTCTGATCGCGACATCGGGCGTCATGCTCATGTCCTGGCCCAAGACCGAGGGAGATGAAACATCAGGCTGGGCACCGGCTTTGATGGGATTGGCGGCCGGCACTTGCTTTGCCATGTCGGCAACCAGCTATCGCGTTGCCATTCTCTCGCTCGACACGCCCTCTTTCGTGCATGCAGCCACCACAACTCTGGCATTGGGTCTGGCCATTCAGACCGCCGCGATTTTGCTGTGGCTCTCACTGCGCGATCGCAAGACGCTGATTGCCATTGCCGCGCATTGGCGCCCGTCCGTGCTCGCAGGCTTTATGGGCGCACTGGCCTCGCTGTTCTGGTTCTTAGCCTTTGCGCTGACCACAGCGGCCAAAGTGCGCACGCTGGCTTTGATCGAAGTGCCTTTCGCGCAGATCGTTTCAGGCCGCATCAAGCAAAAGGTGTCGGGGCGCGAATATGCCGGCATGGCACTCGTCATTGCCGGCATTGTTATTCTGGTGAATTTTTAAGCGCTCGGCCGCAATTCGCGCGGCA
>CANGRU010000112.1 GCA_947456315.1 Beijerinckiaceae bacterium
AGGGCATGCGCCGCGCGTCGAATAATTGGGTTGGCAAGACGATTTTGACCATCGTCTTCGGCATCATGATCTTTTCCTTTGCCATTTGGGGCATTGGCGACATTTTCCGCGGCATTGGCGTGAGCAATGTTGCTGAAGTCGGCTCGATCAACATTCCAACGACCGAGTTCCGCCAAGCCTATCAGACTCAAATCACGATGTTGCAGCGCCAGTCTCGTCGCGCCATCACCAATGAGCAGGCGCGCGCCTATGGCCTCGACCAGCAAGTATTGGGGCGCATGATTTCTGAAGCCGCACTGGATCAAAAGGTGCGCGAGCTCAATTTGGCCATGTCCGACGACACCATTGGCCATATGATTTTGGACGATACTGCCTTCAAAGGCAGTGACGGCCGTTTCGACCGGACGCGCTTCAACGATATTTTGCGCGACAACGGATTTAGCGAGCTCAGCTTCGTGCGCGAACAGCGCAAAAACTATCTGCGTCAGGATGTGGCTGAAACCGTCAATGGCCGCATGCCTGTGCCGCTCGCCCTTCAAGAAGCCATTCATCGCTATTCATACGAAACACGCACGATCGACTATATCGTTCTGCCTGAAGCGGCCGCAGGAACACTTGCACCCCCAAAAGCCGATGAATTGCAAACCTGGTTCGAAATCCGCAAGTCCAATTGGCGCACGCCCGAATATCGCAAGCTCGTCACTCTGACCGTAACGCCTTCCAGTGTTGCCGATGCAGCCGCCGTGTCGGATGCCGATGCACGCGCCCAATATGACCGCGTCAAGGGTGATCGCTTTGGCACGGCTGAAACGCGCAATGTGCAACAGCTTGTCTTTGCTACCGAGGATGCCGCCAAAGCTGCGCGCGCCAAACTGGATGCCGGAACGAGCTTTCTCGATATAGCCAAAGAACAAGGCCGTTCGTTGGAAGATATTTCCTTGGGGCAAGTGGCACGCGCGACCATTCTGGACGCAGCCGTTGCAGAAGCCGCCTTCACAACCGCGGCTGGAAAGATCAGCGCACCCGTGAAGGGACGTTTCGGCACGGTCTTGGTCAAAGTCGACAATATCATTGCCGGACAAACCAAGCCTTATGAAGCTGTGGCTGCCGAACTGAAGCAAGAAATTGCGCTCACCCGTGCCCGCACCAAAGTCATGCAAATCCGTGATGCCGTCGAAGACGAACGCTCCTCAGGCAAAACGCTGGCAGAAGCAGCTCAAAAAGCCAACCTGCCCGTTGTCACCATTGAATCTGTCACGGCGATGGGTGCTGACAAAGCGGGCAAAGCAGTTGATGTGAAAGAAGCTGAAAGCGTCCTGCGCGCAGTCTTTGCCTCCGACATCGGCGTTGACAATGAAGCCGTGAACACGCGCGACAACGGCTATGTCTGGTTTGAAATTCTGGGCATTGAACCAGCCCGCGACCGCACATTGGATGAGGTCAAGGATGAGGTTCTCAAAGCCTGGCACGAAGATGAAGTGCGTCGCGTTCTCACCAGCAAAGCCATCGACCTTGTGAAAGCCATGGATGGCGGCGAGACCTTGGCAAAAATAGCCAAGGATCATGGCGGCTTGCGCGTTCAAACGGCCAAAGATGTGAGCCGCAGCGGCGGTGGTGATCTTGCGCCGACCGTTGTGGCCCAGATTTTCAATCTGCCCGTGGGCCGTGCAGGCTCTGCAGCCGGCGAGGGCCTGACCCGCATCTTGTTCAAAATCAACGATGCGGCTGTGCCCGCCTTTGATCCCACTACCGATCAGGCCAAGGCGATTGCCGGACAATTGTCTCAAAATCTCGGCAATGATGTGTTGCTGCAATATATCGGCAAATTGCAAAGCGATCTGGGCGTGAAAATCAATGGCTCGGCCCTGACATTGGCTGTTGGTGGCGGCGACCCTTATTGAGCAGAAACGATGTTTGAACCTGCTTTCGAGACGTTTGAAAAAGCCTATGCGGCGGGACGCCCGGTCCTCGTCTCCACCAAACTTGTCGCTGATCTGGAAACGCCCGTCTCGGCCTTTCTGAAACTCTCGCAAGGTCGCAAGGGCAATGTGTTCTTGCTGGAATCGGTTGAAGGTGGCGCAGCGCGCGGTCGCTATTCCATGATCGGACTGGATCCTGACATCATCTGGCGCGCCAATGGCGATCGCGCCGAAATCAATCGACAGCCACAATCAGATCCGGATGCCTTCACGCTCTGCCCCGGCAAGCCGCTGGATGCGTTACGCGCGCTGATTGCCGAGTCCGCTGTGCCTGACGTTGAAAATTCCGCGCTACCCCCGATGGCTGCCGGTGTGTTCGGTTATCTGGGCTATGACATGGTGCGCCAGATGGAACGCTTGGCTCCCGCCAAGCCTGATCCCATCGGTGTCCCCGAAGCGGTGATGATCCGCCCGACATTGATGGCCGTCTTCGACAGCGTGAAGGATGAACTCACCATCGTCACGCCCGTGCGTCCGCAAGCGGGTGTGAGCGCGCGTGCAGCTTATGAATCTGCGCAAGCGCGTCTCGATGTTCTGGTCCGTGTGCTCGAAAGCCCGCTCGATCATGTGGCCCCTGCCGCCGATCCACGGATGGTGGCCCAAGAGCCTGTCTCCAACACGTCAGAGAGCCGCTTTCTGGAGATGGTTGCCAAGGCGAAAGACTATATCCGAGCCGGCGACATTTTTCAGGTTGTGCTCTCGCAGCGCTTCACCAGTCCTTTTGAGCTTCCCGCTTTCTCGCTTTATCGCGCATTGCGGCGTGTGAACCCGGCGCCGTTCCTCTGCTATCTCGATTTCGGTGGTTTTCAGATTGTCTGCTCGAGCCCGGAAATTCTGGTGCGCGTGCGCGATGGCAAAGTCACCATCCGTCCGATTGCGGGCACCCGCTGGCGCGGCCAGACGCAGGCCGAAGATGAAGCGCTCGCCGCCGAACTTCTGGCCGATCCCAAAGAACGCGCCGAACATCTGATGCTGCTCGATCTCGGCCGCAATGATGTGGGCCGCGTGGCAGAAATCGGCAGCGTCGATGTCACGGAAAAATTCTTCGTCGAGCGCTACAGCCATGTCATGCACATTGTCTCCAATGTGGATGGTCGCCTGTCGCCCAAATATGACACGATTGACGCGCTGTCAGCCGGCTTTCCGGCAGGCACCGTGTCGGGCGCTCCTAAAGTGCGCGCGATGGAAATCATCGACGAGCTGGAGACCGACAAGCGCGGCATTTATGCCGGTTGCATCGGCTATTTCGGCGCATCCGGCGAGATGGATACGTGCATCGTCTTGCGCACGGCCGTCATCAAGGATGGCAAAATGCATGCTCAAGCTGGTGCGGGTGTGGTCTATGATTCAGATCCGGCTTCCGAAAACCGCGAATGTGTGAACAAGGCAAAAGCCTTGTTTCGTGCCGCTGAAGAAGCCGTGCGCTTTGCCACGGGCGGAAAGCGGGGCCAGTGATGAAAATTGCACTGATCGACAATTACGACAGCTTCACCTGGAACCTTGTGCATTATTTCGGCGCGCTCGGCGCGGACGTCGATGTCATCCGCAATGATGCCATCACGACGCAGGCATTGCTGGCCCAAAAACCCGATGCCATTGTGTTGTCGCCGGGCCCCTGCACACCCAAAGAAGCCGGCATCTGCCTTGAGGTGATTGCCAAAGCCAATGGCCAAGTGCCGATCATGGGTGTCTGTCTGGGTCACCAATCGATTGGTGATTCATATGGTGGTGATGTGGTGCGAGCCCCTCTTCCATTGCATGGCAAAATGTCGACCATCACCCACCGCGGTGAGACATTGTTCAAAGGCATTGACGGCCCGTTTCAAGCGACCCGCTATCATTCGTTGGTGGTGGACCGCGCCACCCTGCCCGATTGCCTGCATGTGACAGCCGAAACGGATGGGCTGATCATGGCCTTGTCGCACAAAACCCATCCGGTGCATGGCGTGCAATTTCATCCCGAGAGCATTGCCTCGGAACACGGCCACAAAATCCTGAAAAATTTTCTCGACCTCGCCGCTGCTTTCAACAAGCAGCGCGGCTGAGCGGAGCTCTCGCGATGGACGCTTTCAAACCTCTCATCGGCAAAGTGGCAACGGGCGCAAGTTTGACACGCGCTGAAGCTGAACTTGCTTTCGACAACATCCTCTCTGGCGAAGTCACGCCCTCGCAAATGGGCGCCTTTCTGATGGCGCTGCGTGTGCGTGGCGAAACAGTGGATGAGATCACAGGTGCTGTCACCGCCATGCGTGCCAAGATGACGCGCGTGAACGCGCCTGCTGGCGCCATTGATATTGTGGGCACGGGCGGCGATGGCGCGGGCACCTATAATGTCTCGACCCTTGCCTCGATTATTACAGCCGCCTGCGGCGTGCCTGTCGCCAAACATGGCAATCGCGCGGCATCCTCGCAATCTGGCGCCAGCGATGTCTTGGGCGCGCTGGGTGTGGGCATTGGCGTCACGCCCGCCGCCGTCGAGGCTTGCCTCAAGGAAGCCCGGATCGGCTTCATGATGGCGCAATCGCATCATCTGGCCATGCGCCATGTGGGGCCGACCCGTGTCGAACTCGGCACGCGCACCATCTTCAATATTTTGGGGCCGCTCTCCAATCCTGCCGGCGTGAAGCGGCAAGTGGTCGGCACTTTTTCGGCTTCGCTGTTGCAGCCGATGGCAGAAGTGTTGCGCAATCTCGGTTCTGAAAAAGTCTGGCTTGTGCACGGCTCGGACGGCCTTGATGAACTCACCACGACAGGCCCCACACAGGTGGTCGCACTCGACAAGGGCGACATCACCAGCTTCAGCGTGACGCCGGAAGACGCGGGCCTCGCACGTGCGAAAACAGAAGAGCTCAAAGGGGGCAATCCGGATTTCAACGCGCAAGCGCTGCGCGCCGTGCTGGCTGGCGAAAAGGGTGCCTATCGCGATATTGCTCTGCTCAACGCGGCCGCTGCACTGGTGGTTGCCGACAAGGCCAAGACCTTGAAAGAGGGCGTTGCCTTGGGCGCAAAAGCACTGGATGATGGCTCGGCAAAGGCAACGCTCGACACGCTCGTTGCCGTTTCAAACCGCGGGTAAAACATGTCTGACATTTTGCGCAAGATCGAGGCCTATAAGCGCCGCGAGATTTCCGAAGCCAAGGTGCGCATGCCCATGCACGCCCTTGAGCGCAAGATCGAGCAGCAAACACCGCCACGTGGTTTTGTCGCCGCCATTGAAGCAAAACTCGGCGCCAATCAATTCGCGCTGATATCCGAAATCAAAAAAGCGAGCCCCTCCAAGGGCCTCATCCGTGCTGATTTCGATCCGCCAAAGCTTGCCGCCGCTTATGAAAAGGGTGGCGCTTGCTGCCTGTCTGTCCTGACAGACGAACCTTCTTTTCAGGGCAAGCCGGACTATCTGACCGCAGCACGCAATGCTGTGCGTCTGCCAGCTTTGCGCAAAGACTTCATGTATGACCGCTACCAGGTCTATGAAGCACGCGCTTGGGGCGCAGATTGCATTCTGATCATCATGGCTTCCGTGTCGGATGAAACAGCGCGCGAGCTCAACAAAGTCGCGCATGATCTGCACATGGATGTGCTGGTCGAAGTGCACAATGAAGACGAACTCAAGCGCGCTCTGCCGCTCGAGACGCGCCTGATCGGCATCAACAATCGCGATCTGCACACATTCCACACCTCGCTCGAAGTCTCCGAGCGTCTTGCCAAACTTGTGCCCAATGATCGCATCATTGTGGGCGAAAGCGGCATTGGTTCGCATGAGGATGCTTTGCGTCTGGTGCAATCAGGCATTGGCACATTTCTGGTTGGCGAGAGCCTGATGCGACAAGCCGATGTGGTGAAAGCCACACATGATCTACTGCATGGTCCGGCCCTCGAGGCGCGTCATTGATGGACAAGCTGTCGCACATTACGGCCTCCGGCGAAGCGCATATGGTGGATGTATCGGAGAAATCCGTCACCACACGTATTGCGGTGGCCGAAGGCCGTGTGGTGATGAAGCCGGAAACTCTGGCGCTCTGCCTCTCGGGTGATGCCAAAAAAGGTGATGTGCTCGGCACAGCCCGCATTGCCGGTATTATGGCAGCCAAAAAGACGCATGATCTGATTCCGCTTTGTCACCCGCTGCTGATTTCCAAAGTCACGGTCGATCTGATGCCCGATGAATCGCTGCCGGGCATTCAT
>CANGRU010000113.1 GCA_947456315.1 Beijerinckiaceae bacterium
CGCCCCATCTCATCAGGCGCGGCTGGGGTCGCATCATCAACATCTCGACTTCGCTGGATACGATGCAGCGGCGCAACAATTCACCCTATGGCGTGACCAAAGCGGCCATTGATGCCGCTTCGCTGATCTGGGCGGGTGATCTCGATGGCACAGGCGTCACCTGCAACATTCTGCTGCCCGGCGGCATGGTCGATACGGACGACACACGTCCTTCAACGGCCACGCGCAAGACTTTGTCGGTGGATGTGATGAATGGCGCGTTGCTTTGGCTCTGCTCGCCAGACTCCGATGGCCATAGCGGCGAGCGCTACAATGGCAGTCTGTGGAACCCGTTACTTGCTCCGCAAGAGGCTGCGCGTCTGGCGATGGAGAGCCCCGTGCTGCGCAAGCCTGCGCCGCGCGGCTGAGGCTTATTTTTCGACGAAGGCTTTCTCGATCACATAATCGCCGGGCTCGCCCGTATTGCCTTCTTCAAAGCCGATGCTTTCGAGATATTTCGGCACGTCAGCGATAATGCCCGGATTGCCGCACAGCATGACGCGATCCTGCGCCTTGTCGAAGGCAGGCAGGCCGAGATCGGTGAACAGCTTTCCCGATGTGATGAGATCGGTCAGGCGTCCCTGATTGCGGAACGGCTCGCGCGTCACCGTCGGATAATAGACGAGCTTGGGCTTGATATATTCGCCCAGCAATTCGTCATTGGGCAGTTCGTTTTCAATCAGCTCGCGATAGGCCAGTTCGCCAACCGTGCGCACACCATGCGTCACAATCACCTTGTCGAAACGCTCATAGGTTTCGGGATCGCGGATGGTGGACAGGAAGGGCGCCAGCCCCGTGCCGGTGGCCAGCAGATAGAGGTTGCGGCCATCGCGCAGATTGTCGAGCACCAGCGTGCCGGTGGGCTTGCGGCCAACGAGCACCGTGTCGCCGACTTTCAAATGTTGCAGACGCGAGGTGAGCGGCCCGTTCTGCACTTTGATCGAGAAAAATTCGAGATGTTCGGCATAAAAGGCCGAGGCCACCGAATAGGCGCGCAACAGCGGCTTGCCCTCGACCTGCAGGCCGATCATGACAAATTGCCCGCTGCGGAAGCGAAAGCCCGGGTCTCGCGTGGTGGTGAAGCTGAACAAGGTGTCCGTCCAGTGATGGACCGAGAGAACCTGCTCTTCCAGAAAAGCACCCGAAGCCGGTCGCGCAGTCGCGCGATCAGTTGCCGTCGTCATTCGTTAATCCGCCTTGTGTCCTGAAACTTTTGCTCGGGTGTAATCTATCACCAGCCGGACACTGAAATTAAGCAGAAAAAAGATGAGGCCGATGCCTAAGCTCTGGGCCCAAAGGCCCGCCAGAAGCCCGACCAGCCCCGAGGTCGCGAGGTTCGACGCCAGTGGCGGGTGCCACGGGTGGTTGAGCGAGCTGCGGGTGGACGCGATGTCCAGCATGGGAATGTCCTGACAGGAGAGCCGAATGCTTGCAGTATCGGCTTGGCTGGCAAGGTCGCCAATGCGGGCGGGGTGGAAGAAAATCCTCTTATTCTGGGTTTTGAGAGTGGTTTTTTCTTCAAAACGGGGCGGTATGAATTGCCATGCGGGCCCCCGATTGCCATGGTTGCCCCCGTTGAGGGCCTTGGAAAGCAAGAAGAACAATGGCGGGAGATCATCGCGCGGGTGCGCCGCAGGGCTTGGCTGATCTGGCGCCCGGCTTGGCTTTGGCGCTGGCACTGGCTGTGGGCGCACAAGCGCTGGCGCCACTGGTTGCGCGCATTGCTCCTTTGCCGGCCCTGCTCATCGCACTGCTGGTCGGCATTGCCTTGCAGCCCGCCATGGGCGCGCGCTTTGCGCCGGGCTTGCGCTTTTGCGTCTCGCGCATTCTGCGTATTGCCGTGGCTCTGCTCGGGCTCAAGGTCAGTCTGTCGGAAATTGCAGCCCTTGGCCCGGCCACCGGCCTGCTGGTTGTCGTGGCCATGGTGCTCACCATAGCGGTGGGCTTTGCTCTGGCGCGCCTGTTTGGCCTGTCGCGCAGTTTCGGGGCCTTGGCAGGTTCGGCGACCGCCATTTGCGGCGCGTCCGCAGCGCTGGCGACATCGAGTGTCTTGCCGCCATCACCCGCTCGCGATGCCGATACGGTTTTTGTGATTGTCGCGGTCAATCTCCTCTCGACAGTGGCGATGCTGGCCTATCCGCCGCTCGCACGTCTTTTGGGGTTTGATGATCTGCACACGGGCATTTTGCTGGGCGGGTCCATTCATGATGTCGCGCAAGTGGTGGGGGCTGGTTACGCCGTCTCCGAGACGGCGGGTGCCACGGCGGTGATTGTAAAGCTCTTCCGCGTGCTGCTCTTGTTGCCGGCCATCCTCATCATCGGGCGCATGTTTGTCGGCTCTGCCGGGGGCGCCAAAGTGCCTGTGCCGGTGTTTGCTTTTGCATTTCTCGGCCTGTGCATGGTCAATAGCGCCATGGCATGGATGCCGGCTGTGCAGCCGCTTTATGCGCCGCTCAAAGCTGTGCTGGGTGATGTGTCGTCATGGGGGCTGCTGGTGGCCATTGTAGCACTGGGTTTGAACACATCGTTTGAATCGATCGCCAAGCTCGGCTTGCGTCATGTGCTGGTGGTGTCGGGCACAACACTTGTTATTCTGGTCTGTGTGGCGGGCGGTCTCGTGCTAGAGGCACATTTCGGCCTTCAATAAATATCGGGTGAGACCATGACGCTGATCCTGTCCAATGATGATGTCGAAAAGCTCCTCACCATGCCTGATTGCATCGAGGCGCTGGAGACAGCCTATCTGGATCTCGCCGAAGGGCGCGGCGTCTCGCGCCAGCGCTCGGATTGCATCACGCCCACCACTTGGCATGAAGATGCAGTCTATGGATTGAAATCCATGGATGGTGTTGTGCCGGCTTTGGGCGTGAGTGCCATTCGCATCAATTCCGACATTGTCACCAATCCGCTGGTCGGCAATTCGCGCCGCCGTGTCAAAGTGCCAGCCGCCCCCAATGATCGCTATGTCGGCTTGGTCTTGCTGTTCTCAACCCATAATGGCGAGCCTTTGGCGATCTTTCCTGATGGCGTGTTGCAGCACATCCGGGTGGGCGCAACCAATGGATTGGGCGTGAAATATATGGCGCGCGAAAATGCCAGCTCCATCGGCATATTGGGCTCTGGCTGGCAGGCGGAGACGCAGCTCACCGCAGCTTGTGCTGTGCGCGACATCACCTCCATCCGCTGTTTCTCGCCCAATCCGGACAATCGCGAAGCCTTTGCCGCGCGCATGAGCGAGACGCTGGGCATCGAAGTGCGGCCAGTGGCCCAGCCCGAAGATGCGATTGCCGGCGCAGACATTGTCATGTGTGCGTCCAATTCCATTGATCCGATTTTCTTCCAGCAATGGATCGAGCCGGGTATGCATGTGTCGTCGATCAAAAAGCCGGAGATCGAGCCCGCCGCCATTCGCTCGGCTGACAAAGTGGCCGTGCATACGCACGACACAGATCCGATTCTCATCGTCGCCAAAGATGCGAAGTTCAAGGAAACCAGCAAGCAGGCCGGCTGGAACACCGCGCGCCAGCTCGATTTCAAATCTTTCCCGACCCTGCCCGAGATGATCGCTGGTCGTTTTATCGGTCGCGACAGTGATGATCAGGTGACGTGTTTCTTGAACAATCTGGGTCTGGGTTATCAATTCGCTGCCGCCGGATCGGTGATCTACAAGCGGGCTTGCGAGCAGGGCGTCGGGCATCAATTGCCCACCGACTGGTTCACGGAAACCGTGCATCCCTGATTTCGAACATCACCAATAAAAATGGCGCAGCGAGTAGCTCGCTGCACCATCTTTGAATGCCGTGAGGCGTAGAACTTACTTCGCCACTTCCGAGATTGTCTTCAGAACTTGCGAAGCGATCTGGTAAGGGCAGCCCTGTGAATTGGGGCGGCGATCTTCCAGATAGCCCTTGTAGCCATTGTTGACGAAGGAATGCGGCACGCGGATCGATGCACCGCGGTCGGCCACACCATGGCTGAACTTGTTCCACGGCGCTGTTTCATGCTTGCCGGTCAGGCGCAGATGGTTGTCCGGGCCGTAGACCTTGATGTGGTCATGCAGGTTCTTTTCGAACTGCTTCATCAGGCGTTCAAAGTAATCCTTGCCGCCGACATCGCGCATGTGGCCGGTCGAGAAGTTGCAATGCATGCCCGAGCCGTTCCAGTCTGTGTCGCCGAGCGGCTTGCAATGCCATTCGATGTCGACGCCGTAGCTTTCGCACAGACGCAGCAGAATGTAGCGCGCAACCCAGATCTGGTCGGCAGCGGTGCGTGAGCCCTTGCCGAAAATCTGGAATTCCCACTGGCCCTTGGCCACTTCGGCATTGATGCCTTCGTGATTGATGCCAGCGGCCAGACACAGGTCGAGATGTTCTTCAACGATCTCGCGTGCGATCGAGCCGACATTCTTGTAGCCGACGCCGGTATAGTAAGGGCCCTGCGGAGCGGGGTAGCCATTTTCCGGGAAGCCGAGCGGGCGGCCGTCCTGATACATGAAATATTCCTGCTCGAAGCCGAACCAGGCATCGGGCGCGTCCAGAATCGTCGAGCGATGGTTGGACGGATGCGGGGTCTTGCCATCGGGCATCATGACTTCGCACATCACCAGAGCGCCGTTTTCACGAGCTGCATCAGGGTAGACGGCGACGGGCTTGAGCACGCAATCCGAGTTATGGCCTTCGGCCTGATTGGTCGAGCTGCCATCGAAGCCCCAGAGCGGCAATTGCTCGAGCTTGGGGAAAGCGTCGAATTCCTTGATCTGGGTCTTGCTGCGCAGATTCTGGACCGGCTCATAACCGTCCAGCCAGATGTATTCGAGTTTATACTTTGTCATGGTCGCCCTCAGCTATTCGGGGATCGCGGGCGGCACGCGGGGTGCCCGTGGATACGCGGTTCTCAAAGCAGTTAACGTGCCAGCCGTCACGCTTCTGCTGCCAATTTTGTGCACTTAGGGGGTAGCTCGGCCCATTTTCCCGTGGACATCTATCCCACATGCCGGGATCAGCGATCGAATAGGGGCTTTTGGCACGAAAAGAGCAGGTGCCGACACGTCAAACGGGTGATTCCTGACGTGAAGGGCGCTGAAAGCGCAGGCTTTTTGCTGGGCGACTGACCTGAATATCGGCAGTCTTTGCCTATTTTTTATTCATATAGATTAATTTATAGGCAGGTTATTTAGCCTCTCGCTTAGGGGGTGAAGGCCGTCCTGTTTCAGGTTAGAACGGCCACAAATCAATGACAGGGGCCCCACGCAAGGGGCCTTGGCGGGAGACGCACTATGGCAAATCAGATCACATGCGCAGTTGCCTTGACCGGCTTGGCCCTCATATCGAGTGCGCCGGTGCGCGCCGATGCGGTTGAGGATTTTTACAAAGGCAAAAATCTCTCGATCATCGTCGGCTTCTCGCCGGGCGGGGGCTACGATCTCAACGCCCGTGCGGTGGGCCGTTACATCGGCAAATATGTGCCGGGCAATCCCAAAGTCATCATCCAGAATATGCCCGGTGCCGGCAGTCTCACGGCGATCAACCACATGGCCAATCTCGCCCCCAAGGACGGCACGGCCATTGCGACTTTCGCACGCGGTACGCCGTTCGAACCTTTGATGGGCAATAAGCAGGCGCAATTTGATCCACGCAACCTGACATGGATCGGCAGCCCGAGCCGCGAGACCAATCTTGTCTTCACGCGTGCGTCTGCCAATTTCAAAACGCTGGAGGACCTCAAAGGTCGTGAAGTGGTCATCGCAACATCAGGTGGCGGTGCTGACACTGCAACATTCCCGCTCATCATGAATGCGGTGTTCAAGACCAAGATGAAAATCGTCACCGGTTATCCGGGGGCAAGCGAAATGCTGTTGGCAGTTGAGCGCGGTGAAGCTGATGGCATGGCCGGCTTGTCTTGGGGCTATTTGAAAGTCGCGCGGCCGAGCTGGGTGCCCGAGAAAAAAGTCGATGTGCAATTACAGCTCGGACTGACCAAAGCGACCGACTTGCCGCATGTGCCTTCCGCGCTTGATCTCGTAAAGGATCAGGCGGATCGGCAGTTCCTCGAAGTTTTCTTGGCGCGTCTGGCGATTGCTTGGCCGCTGGCGGGACCGGCCAATATGCCGGCTGATCGCACCGCA
>CANGRU010000114.1 GCA_947456315.1 Beijerinckiaceae bacterium
ATTCTGCGCACGCGCGATTTCGGCGACCTCTATATTCAAGCCAATGTCGAAACGCCGCAAAATCTCACCAAGCGCCAACGCGAATTGCTGGCCGAGTTTGAAACGGAATCGTCCAACAAGACGCATCCGGAATCGTCAGGATTTTTTACGCGTATGAAGGACTTTCTGACCGGCGCCCAAAACTGAAGCGTCCAACTTTGGCGCTGATTTGCGCTTTTGCAGACGTTGGTTATCGTGTTCTTCATGAGTATTTGACCTGCTGGTCAGACGGAGTGGCATCGTGCGTCCAAACTTGAACAGAGCCGAGACCAACGGCCCCAGCCGGACGAAAGCCCCGCGGCGCAATAAGCTTTTTCAAACGAGCCTCACCGAACAAGCGCGTTTCATGCGCGCCTGGTTTGATAATCCTGCCACAACAGGTGCCGTCTCACCCTCAGGCCGGTTTTTGGCGCGCAATATGGCAGCCCATGTTGATCCGCAAGACGAGGGCCTGATCGTTGAACTAGGGCCGGGCACAGGCCCTGTGACGCAAGCGCTGATCGCGCGTGGCATTGCCGAAGAGCGACTCGTGCTGGTGGAATCAGATTCCGATTTTTGTCGCTTGCTCGAGCGGCGCTTTCCGCTCGCCAAAATTATACAGGGCGATGCTCTCGACTTGACGCACACGCTTGCTGACAAAATCAGCGGGCCGATCGCCGCCATTGTTTCAAGCCTGCCATTGCTCAATTTGCCTGATGCGCAGCGGCTGGCTTTGCTCGACGATGCGTTCAAGCTGATGCAGGGCAAAGGCCGTTTCGTGCAATTCACCTATGGGCTCGTCTCGCCCATGCCCAAGCGGGCACAGGAGAACGAAGCGACAGGCTTTTCGGCACAAGCCTCGGCGCCCGTGTGGCTGAACCTGCCGCCGGCGCGTGTCTGGGTTTATCGCCCGCAGCTCGTGGCTCCCTGCCTTGAGCGGCCCAAAGGCCAAGCCAAAGCTGGCGCTTTGATTGCCCGGATGGTGGGGGAAATGCGCCTGCGTCAGGCCCGCGCCCGCGCTTCTCGCATAATCGGTGGCTGATAAACCCGTCCCGCCTCTCGACAGGCCACGCCCTTGCGGTGCATCAGAGAGGCAATGCAACGGGACCTCCAGACCATGGCCGATACGATTTCTCCCCGCGACCGCCTGATTGTCGCACTCGACCTTGCCAATACAAAAGCTGCTGAAGCCATGGTGGCAGAGCTTGGCGATGCTGTGAGCTTTTACAAAATCGGGCTGGAGCTGACCTATGGTGGCGGGCTGGGGCTGGCACGTGATCTGATCAAAAGCGGCAAGCAGATCTTTCTGGATCTGAAATTCCACGACATCCCCAATACAGTGGCGCGCGCCACCGAGCAGGTGGCCGAGATGGGCGCCACTTTTCTCACCGTCCATGCTTTTCCCCAGACCATGAAAGCCGCTGTCGGCGCGCTCGGCAGCTCAAAGATGAAGATCTTGGCCGTGACGGTCATGACCTCCTACGACGACGATGATCTGCGTGAAGCTGGCTATGCGCTGCGTGTGCCCGAGCTGGTGGGACGACGCGCCCAGCAAGCCAAGGCAGCGGGCATCCATGGCCTGATCCTGTCGGCAGAAGAGGTCAAAGCCATGCGTGGCATCGTCGGCCCCGATATGCTGCTGGTGACCCCCGGCATCCGCCCCGCAGGAGCCGCCATCGGCGACCAGAAGCGCGTCATGACGCCTGCCGAAGCCATCAAGGGGGGCGCTGATCACCTTGTTGTCGGTCGCCCGGTCACACAGGCCCCCGACCCCAAGGCCGCAGCCGAGGCCATTGTCGCGGAGATTGCCGGGGCCTGCTGATCTGCATCTGCTGACTTATTTTTTGTTATACATTTAATATTTATTGTGATACAAAAATGATTGAGTTCGACCCGGAGAAAGACCGGAAAAATATTTCCAAGCACGGAATCTCGTTGCGTCGCGCGCGGGATCTGGAAGTTGTCGTTCACTTTCCCGATCAGCGCTTTACGGACGGGCGCTTCCGCGCCTACGGCACGATTGATGAGAAATACTATTGTTTAGCCTACGTGATCCGGAACGGGCTCATTCGCGCCATAAGCCTCAGGCGCGCACATGATTACGAGGTTTATGACCATGTCAAAAAAACGCATTGATGACTTCTATCCTTCAGGTCCGGTCGATGATCCGGACAACCCCGAATGGACGGCGGAAGATTTCGCCCGCGCCCTCCCATGGGAGGCTATGTCTGATCTCGAAAAATCCGTCTTCAAGAAAGCTCGCGGTCGCCCGCCGGTCTTGGCCCCCAAAAAGCTCGTCTCGCTACGGCTGGATGCGGATGTCTGGGAGGCTCTGGAGGCCTCGGGCCCCGGCTGGCGGGCGCGAGCCAATGCCATTCTGAAAGCCGCCCTGAAACCATAAAAAAACGCCGGGCGTACATCCGGCCCGGCGCTCAATCGCAAGGATTGGGGGGACAATCTCTCAGCGACTTGAGGAAACCCTAGACCACGATTGTGACGTAACAATGACCGGAGCGCTTTGTCTTTGCGCCCGCGGCCTGTGGAGGCTATAGAGCCGAAACGTCTTTTTTCTCCAGTCCTCAGGGAGGTTTTCATGAGCGGAATGCGGCTCGTCGTGGCAGGTGCTGCCGGACGCATGGGGCGCATGCTCGTGCAAGCCATCCATGAAACAGACGGCGCCACGCTGGCCGGCGCGCTGGAGCGCACAGGCTCCCCGTCACTGGGTCAGGATGCCGGCCTGCTGGCAGGCATCGGCGCCAACGGCGTGATCATTTCTGACAAGGCGCTGGAGGTTCTGGCGCAGGCCGATGGCCTGATCGACTTCACCTCGCCTGCCGCAACCATTGCTTATGCGGGCCTCGCCGCACAAGCGCGCATTGTCCATGTCATCGGCACAACCGGACTTGGCGCCGACGATATCGAAAAGATCGATGCCGCTGCACGCCATGCTGTTGTCGTGCGCTCGGGCAATATGAGCCTCGGTGTCAATCTGCTCGCCGGACTTGTCAAAAAAGTTGCGCAGACTTTGGGCGAAGATTTCGACATTGAAATTGTCGAAATGCATCACCGCATGAAAGTCGACGCTCCCTCTGGCACAGCACTGCTGCTGGGCGATGCCGCTGCCAAGGGTCGCAACATTGATCTGGCCGCACGCTCTGTGCGCGCACGCGACGGACACACGGGCGCACGCAACGCCGGCGACATCGGGTTTGCAACCTTGCGCGGCGGCACGGTGGTCGGCGACCACCAAGTGATTTTTGCGGGCACTGGCGAGCGCATCGAACTCGCGCACCGCGCAGAAGATCGCGGCATCTTTGCGCGCGGCGCTTTGAAAGCGGCCCTTTGGGGACATGGCCGCAAGCCCGGACATTACAATATGGCTGACGTGCTCGGCCTGAAAGACATCTGACACCCACAACCCTGAAACAGGAGCGATTATGGAACGCACTCTTGTGCTCGTGCGCCACGGCCAGAGCGAATGGAACTTGAAGAACCTTTTCACCGGCTGGAAAAATCCGGACCTCACACCTGTGGGCATCGAGGAAGCCAAGAAAGCGGGTCAGGAAATCGGCAAGCTCGGCATCACATTCGACAAGGCCTTCACATCGGGCCTGACACGCGCGCAAGACACGTGCGATCTCGTGCTGAAAGAGCTCGGCCAATCCTCGCTCTCTGTGGTGAAAGACATCCAGCTCAATGAGCGCGACTATGGCGATCTGTCTGGTCTCAACAAAGCTGAAGCCGCACAGAAATGGGGCGAAGAGCAGGTCATGATCTGGCGCCGCTCATACGACACACCCCCGCCCGGTGGTGAATCGCTGAAGGACACGCTGGCGCGTGTGCTGCCCTATTATTGCCAGAACATTCTTCCCTGCGTGCTGCGCGGTGAAAAGACGATTGTTGTCGCGCATGGCAATTCCTTGCGCGCGCTCTTGATGGTGCTTGAACGCGCCACACCCGAGACGATCACCGGCATCGAGCTCGAAACCGGCGTGCCGGTTGTCTACAATCTCAATGCAGATTCGACAGTGGCGTCGAAGAAAGTCCTGCACCACGCCTAATCTGAGACGTTATTGTTCCCCTCCCCCTTGTGGGGAGGGGCTAGGGGTGGGGGTCGCGCGGTCTTTATCGTTCGTGTCTTTATGCGCGAGTGCAGAGAGTGAGCGACCCCCACCCCGCTCGCTGCAAAGCAGCGAGTCGCCCTCTCCACAAGGGGGAGGGAAAATCCGATGCGTCACTTGCAGATAGTCTTGATTCACAAAGTCGCTTTCGCTCCTCGCAATGTCGGATTGAAACATGCTTGAGATTGTTCCAGGCCTGACCCACGCGCCCGGCTATCTCACGCGCGACGAGCAAGAAGAGCTGGTGGAAGATTTGCGCGAGGCGGTGCGTGTAGCCCCCCTCTTCACGCCGCGCATGCCACGCACCGGCAAAGAATTCTCTGTCCGCATGACCAATTGCGGACCGCTGGGTTGGGTCTCTGACCGCGAGCGCGGCTATCGCTATCAGGCGACACATCCAGAGACGCACACGCCATGGGCGCCGATCCCGCGCCTAGCGCTGCGCGCATGGGATGATCTTTCACCCTACAAACATCCGCCCGAAGCCTGTCTCGTCAATTTCTACGATGGCGCGGCCCGCATGGGCCTGCATCAGGATCGGGATGAAGAAGATTTCGATGCGCCCGTTGTGTCTTTGTCGCTGGGCGATTCTTGCGTCTTCCGCATTGGCGGAACCGAACGCAAGGGCTCGACAAAAAGTTTCAAGCTGCATTCGGGCGATGCGATGATGCTGTCAGGCCCCGCACGGCTCGCCTTTCATGGCGTCGATCGCATCATGGGGGGCTCATCGACCTTGCTGCCGCAAGGCGGGCGACTCAATCTGACGCTGCGCCGCGTGACGAAGGCCTAAACACCCGTCTTTGCTAGCGAAGCGAAGCAACCCAAAAGACTCACATTCGGCTTTCTGGTTTGCTTCGTCGCTTTGCTCCTCGCAATGACGATCAGTTGACGGCCTCAGCCTTCGGCCCACCACGCGCCACGCCGACTTTTGCCGGGCGCAAGCAACGATCACCTATGGAAAAGCCGGCCTCAACCACCTGCACCACAGTGCCGGCCGTGACGCTTGGATCGGGCACTTCAAAGAGTGCTTCGTGCATATTGGGATCGAATTTTTCGCCCTGCGGCTCAAGCTTCTTCACGCCGAAACGGGCAAGCCGCGACAGGAAATCGCGCTCGGTCAGCTCGATGCCTTCGACAAAAGATTGCAGCGCGGCGCTGGCGCCCGCTTTCTCGTCGGCCGGAACGCTCTCCACCGCACGACGCAGATTGTCAGCAAAGGTCAGCATGTCGCGGGCAAAGGATGTCACGCCATAGAGCTTGGCATCGGCCACTTCACGCTCGGTGCGGCGGCGCAGATTTTCCATCTCGGCCAGAGTGCGCAGCACCTTGTCCTTCAGCGCACTATTTTCCTGCACGAGATTTTCGATCTCGGTGAAGGGCTCGGGCTCGCCGATGGGCGACTGCGGCGAAGCCTCCGCATTGAGCGAGCTCTCGTGCCCCTGCTCAGCGTGGTGGGGGTCATGGTCTGGCGTGTTCTGTTCGGTCATTTCAAAACTTCAGGTCAAATGGAAGGTCAGGCCCCATATCAGGGTGCCGGTGCGAAAATTCAAGGCCGAAACGTCAAGGCTCAGCCACCCTCGGCCTTGCGTTTGGGCGGGGCTTTGGTGGCCCCCTCGAAAATATCCAGCAGGGCCTTACGAATCGTGCCCTGCCGATTGGCGGCGGTGATCTTCAGACCGGTCAGGTCGGTCACATAGAAAACGTCGACCGCCTTTTCACCAAAGGTCGCCACATGGGCCGAGCCGATGTTGAGGTTCAGCCGTGACAGAGCCGCCGTGAGATCAAACAACAGGCCCGGACGATCAAGCCCCGAGACCTCGAGCACCGTGTATTTGTTCGACAGATTGTTGTCGATGGTGACGTCGGGTGCCAGCGGGAAGGTTTTGTCGACAGGCTTGGGGCCACCCAGTCGATTGGCAATGGCCTCCGACAGACGGATTTCACCGCGCAGGGCTTTTTCAATTGCATCCGCCACGCGAGCGGCGC
>CANGRU010000115.1 GCA_947456315.1 Beijerinckiaceae bacterium
GCGGCAAAGCCCGCGTTCGCAAAACTGTCACCAGCGAAATAAGACAGCCCCGCCCGAAAGCCCTGCGCCAACCGCGCTCATCAAGACCAGATCGCCTTGCTGAAACCCTCTGGCGCGCCCCGCGGTCGACAGCGTGAGGGGAATGGTGGCGGCAGATGAATTGCCGAAAGTCTTCAAGCTCGAGAGGCCGCGTGCCGGATCAAGCCCGAGCCGGCGCTCGACCGCGGCCGTGATGCGCAGATTGGCCTGGTGCGGCACCCAATGCGTGACTTCGGCTATGTCTGCCCCCGCACGCGCCAGCACTTCTTTCGATGTGCCGACCATCATGTCGACGGCCTTGCTGAACAAGCCGCTCCCGTCAGGCATGTGCATGAAGATTTCATCCGCCGCCAGATCCGGCGAGAATGGTTTGCGGCTACCGCCAGCCGGAATGTTGATCAGCTGATAGCCCGCACCATCCGATACAAGATGCGCGCCGATGACGCCGCTGGTTGCCGGCGCTGGCGAAACAACAACGGCACCCGCCGCATCGGCAAAGAGTGCCGAGGTGGACGCGTCTGTCGGGTTGATGCGGCGCGACAGAATATTGGCGGCCACCACCAGCACGCTCTTGCCATGCACGCGCACGAGGCTGTCGGCCAATGTCAGCGCATTGATGAAACCCGCACAGGCGCCTGCGAGATCACTCGCCCCGCAGGACAGACCAAGTTGATGCGCCAACAAGGGCGCAGACGGCGGCAGCAGATGATCGGGCGTCGAGGTCGCCAAAATCAGAAAGCCGATGTCAGGGTGCCCCGCTTCTTCAAGCGCCATCTGGGCCGCAGGTCGCGCAAGATCGGTGAGGGCCTGCGTATCGCTGGCATAATAACGCGAGGTGATGCCGACGCGCTTTTCGATCCAGCCGTCTTCCAGACCAAGGCGCGCTTCAATCTCGCCATTGGTGATGAGGCGCTCGGGCACATAATGGCCCAAACCGGACATGCGTGTGCCCATCATGCGCGCGCTCCGAACGTGTCGGCAGCTGCACGGATAGCCTCATAGAGGGAAGCGAGCTCGTCGCGGGTGATGCAATAGGGCGGCATGATGTAGATCGTGTTCCCGAGCGGGCGCAGCAGCAGGCCGCGTGACAGGAAGAAATCATAAAGCTTCGGGCCGATGCTGGCGAGATAGCCTTCATCGGCGACTTTCAGGTCGAAGGCAGCAATGGTGCCGCAAAAGCGCGCATCGGTGAAGCGCGGGTCATTGCGCAGGCTTTCACCCAGCTCGCGTTGCCACTGTGACAAGCGAACAATTTTTGTTGCAACAGCCTCTTCATCCCAGACATCCAGATTGGCCAGCGCTGCCGCGCAAGCAATGGGGTTGGCCGTGTAGGATGACGAGTGAAAAAACGTCTTGCGACGATCTGGCGAATAATGCGCCTCATAAATGGCAGAGCTGGCCAGAGTGACCGCCAGCGGCATGGAGCCGCCGGTGATGCCTTTTGCCAGACACAGAATATCAGGTGTCACTTGCGCCTGTTCGCTGGCCAGAAATGTTCCTGTGCGGCCAAAGCCTGTCATCACTTCATCAGCGATGAACAGGGTTTGCGTCTCGCGGCAGATGCGCGCCATCTCGGCCAGCACCTGCGGGCTGTAGGTCAGCATGCCGCCCGCACCAAGAATGAGCGGCTCGACGATGAGCGCAGCCGCTTGGCCATCGGCTGTGGCGGCGCGCAAAGCGGCCAGTGTGTCTTGTTCTTTTCCTTTCGCCGGAAAGGGCAGGCGGGTGACATCAAACAGCAGCGGTTCATAAGGTGCATTGAACACGCCGCGCGCACCTGCCGACATCGTGCCGATTGTGTCGCCATGATAGGCGTGCTCGAAAGCGATGATGCGGGTGCGGTTCAAGCCCTGATTGCGCCAATAGCCCAGCGCCATTTTCAGCGCGACTTCGACCGCTGTCGAGCCGCTGTCCGAAAAGAAAAGATGCGGCAGACCGACACGTTTGGTGAGGCGCGCGGCCAGCTCTTCTGCCGGGTGATGGGTGAAGCCTGCAAAGATCACCTGATCCAGCTGGTCAGCCTGTCTCTTGATGGCGTCAATAATGCGCGGATGGCGATGGCCGTGGGTGATGACCCACCAGGATGAGATGGCATCCAGAATGCGCGAACCATCGGGGCGCTCCAGCCATGCGCCTTCAGCGCGTGCAATCTCGATGGCCTCGGGCTGCAAAGCATGTTGTGTGAACGGATGCCAGACGGGGCCGTGGCTCACAGCTCCACTCCGAAATCGGCAAGGTTGAAGTTTTCGCGGAAGGCATCTGTCAAACATGTCGCGTCGAGTGTGTCTAGATGCGGCAAGCGGCCCAGTCGGCGCACGCCGCCCATGGTGCAGATGGTGCGCTCGCTGTCCTCATTGGACTCGCCAATAAATGCCATGCCAACAATCGGAATATCGCGCAGGCGCAAGGCTTCAATCGACAGCAGAGAATGGTTGATGGTGCCAAGCCCTGTGCGCGCACAGAGCACGACAGGCAATTGCCAATCGGCAAAGAGATCAATCATCAGCCAATCGCGGGTGAGCGGCACCATCAGGCCGCCTGCGCCTTCGATAACGAGCTGATCGACCGCGGGCAATTGCAGGAGACGCTTGCGCGTGATCTCGACATCATCGAGCTCGGCCGCGCGATGGGGCGAGAGCGGCTGTGTGAGTTTGTATGTCTCGGGCAAGATTTTATGGCGTGGCAGTCCCGAAAGACGCATCACGATTTCTGTATCGGTTTCGCCTTCAAGGCCCGATTGCACCGGCTTCCAGTAATGCGCCTGCAAAGCACCCGCGAGCGCGGCTGAAAAAACCGTCTTGCCGATATTCGTATCCGTGCCCGTGATGATGAAGCCGCTCATGCTGCCTGATCCTGCATGAGATGGGTGAGTGCTGCGCCCAAAGCATCAACCTGTGCGGGCGCAAGGCTCGCGCTCAAGGTGATGCGCAGACGCGCCGTGCCTTCGGGCACTGTGGGTGGGCGAATGGCGCGAATGTCGAAACCTTCGCGTGCCAGCGCCTGCGCCATATCGAGCGCGCGGCGATCCGCGCCCAGCACGATGGGCTGGATTTGTGTGCCTGTTACAGGCAGCCCCAGTTTCTGCACATGCGCATCAAGCTGCGCGATGCGCGCCTGCAAAGCGGCACGCCGATCATCGCCGTCTGCGCAAAGTTTCAAAGCAGCGCGCACGCCAGCCGCCATGAGTGGCGAGGGGGCGGTGGCATAGATGAACGAGCGGCTGCGATTGATCATGAAGCGGCGCAAGATTTCCGGCATCAGGATCAGCGCACCCGAGACACCCAGCGCCTTGCCGCAAGTGTGCAGGCTGACGAGATTGGGTTGGCCTTCGAGATGGGCGGCCAAGCCGCGACCCTGCGGGCCTTGCACACCGGTCGCGTGGGCTTCATCGACCATGAGTATTGCTTCATAGCGCGTGGCGAGTTCTGCAATCTCTGTGAGCGGCGCGAGATCGCCATCCATGGAATAGAGGCTTTCCACCGCGATGAAGCAGCGTGCCTCTGCATGGCTCGTACGAAACGCCCGCAGCTTGTCTTCAAGCTGCATGACATCGTTATGTGCAAAGGCGTCTGTCGTGGCTTTGGTCAGGCCCAGACCCTCATGCGTGCTGGCATGCACCAGTGCATCATAGAGCACGAGATCGCCGCGCTGGGGCAGTGTCGAGATCAAAGCCGCATTGGCGGCAAAGCCAGCACCGAAATAGAGCGCGCTCTCGGCACCGAAGAAGGCTTTGGCTTCTTCTTCGAGTGCCTCATGTTCAGGATGGTTGCCGCGCAACAGACGCGAGCCGCCAGCCCCCACCGGCACACCGCGTCGCAGGGCTTCGACCAGCGCCGATGTCAGCACGTCGGATTCAGCCAGTCCCAGATAATCATTGGAGGTGAAATCAATGCCAGCGCGGCCCTCCAGCGCGCGCAGACGTGCGCGCCGGTTTAAGGCTTCAAGCGCGTGTTCATACCTCGACAGCATGGCGGTCTTGATTGAGCTGCGCATTCTTCAGGCCGAGACGGCGGAAGAGGGCAGCATCTTCATCTTCGCCCGGATTGTCTTTGGTCAGCAGGCATTCGCCTGCAAAAATCGAATTGGCACCTGCGAAGAAACACAGCGCCTGCATTTCGGCGCTCATCTCGGTGCGGCCTGCCGACAGGCGCACGTCAGAGGCGGGCATCAAAATGCGTGCGAGCGCAATGGTGCGCACAAATTCAATCGGGTCGATCTTGCCTTCCTGTTCCATCGGCGTGCCTTCCACCGGAATCAGCAGGTTCACCGGCACGCTTTCGGGATGTTCAGGCAGATTGGCGAGCGTCAGCAGCATATCGACGCGGTCCATCTTTTCTTCGCCCATGCCGACAATGCCGCCGCAGCAGACTTTGATGCCCGCTTCGCGCACATGGGCGAGGGTCTCGAGGCGATCAGCAAAAGTACGGGTCGTGATGACCTTGCTGTAATGGCGCTCGGACGTGTCGATGTTGTGGTTGTAATAATCCAGCCCCGCCTCTTTCAGGCGGATCGTGTCTTGAGCCGACAACATGCCGAGCGTCATGCATGTTTCCATGCCCAGTTCCTTGACGCCCTTCACCATGGCGACAATGCTTTCCATGTCGCGCTCTTTGGGGCTGCGCCAGGCCGCACCCATGCAATAGCGGGTCGAGCCGGCTTCGCGCGCCTTTTTGGCTTCGGCCAGCACGCGCTCGACTTCGATGAGCTTCGAGGCTTTCAAGCCTGTCTGGTGATGTGCCGACTGGCTGCAATAGCCGCAATCTTCGGGGCAACCACCGGTCTTGATCGACAAGAGCTGGCTGCGTTGGACGGTATTGGGGTCGAACATGGCGCGATGGGTGAGATGCGCGCGAAACAGGAGGTCGTTGAACGGCAGGTCATAAAGAGCCTGCGCTTCCTCGCGCGACCAGTTGTGGCGGATCTCCGGCTGTTGGCCGATCGGGGCGTGCATGTTCATCTGCGGCAAACCTTTGTGCAGGGCTTCGGGGCCCGTCCCAGTCCTAGCGGCCTGAGCCCTGCCTCGCAATCCCGCCATGGGGCGAAGACAGGGTCTGTCTCCGCCTCATTTTGCATCAGGGGCGTTTTTTAGCCCTTCGCCTTGGCCTCACGGCGGCGCGCATGGAGCACGAATTCCGTATAGCCATTGGGCTGCTGGCGACCCTTGAAGACCAGATCGCAGGCGGCGGCAAAGGCCACGCCATCGAAATTGGGTGCCATCGGCTTGTAGAGCGGGTCGCCGGCATTCTGGCGGTCGACGACGGCGGCCATGCGCTTCATGGCTTCCATCACCTGCGCTTCGGTCACCACGCCATGCAGCAGCCAATTGGCAATGTGCTGGGAGGAGATGCGCAGCGTCGCGCGGTCTTCCATCAGGCCGACATCGTGAATGTCCGGCACTTTCGAGCAGCCCACACCCTGGTCGATCCAGCGCACGACATAGCCCAGAATGCCTTGGGCATTGTTGTCGAGTTCCTGCTTCACATCTTCCGGTGCAAAGTTGGAATTGGCGAGCGGGATGGTGAGAATGTCATCCAGCGAAGCCGCCTTGCGCGCCTTGAGCGCACCCTGCGTCGCAAACACATCGACGTCATGATAGTGCAGCGCATGCAGCGTTGCGGCTGTCGGGGAGGGCACCCAAGCGGTGGTCGCACCAGACTTCGGATGGCCGATTTTTTGGGCCAGCATGTCTGCCATGCGGTCAGGCGCTGCCCACATGCCCTTGCTGATCTGTGCGTGACCGGGCAGGCCGCAGGCCAGACCCACGTCGACATTGTTATCTTCGTAAGCCTTGATCCAGGCGGTTGCCTTCATGTCGTTCTTGCGAACAACGGGTCCTGCTTCAATCGAGGTGTGAATTTCATCACCCGTGCGATCAAGGAAGCCCGTGTTGATGAACACCACGCGTTCAGCCGCAGCATTGATACAGGCGGCGAGATTGATCGTCGTGCGACGCTCCTCGTCCATAATGCCCATTTTCACCGTGTTGCGCTTCAAGCCCAGCATGTCTTCGACGCGGCCGAAGAGTTCATTGGCAAAGGCCACTTCATCGGGGCCGTGCATTTTCGGCTTCACAATATAGAC
>CANGRU010000116.1 GCA_947456315.1 Beijerinckiaceae bacterium
ATCAGGCAGGCACAGGATGACGACATCAACGCCGGCCATCAAGGCGCGCTTGGCCTGCGGGTCTTTGCGCTGAGCCAGATCGATGCTGACCAGCTCGATGCCGGCGCGACCGTTCAGACGGTCCCGGATACCCAGACCTGTCGTCCCTGCTTCGCCATCAATAAAGATCCGCGCCATTCCAGCCTCCCAAAGCTGATGCCTCGTCGCGCTTTGCGCTGTCGCAGTCAACCCCGCAAAAAAGGAAAAGCCCCGGCTTGCCGGGGCTCTTTCAATGCTCAGTCACTCAAGTTTCGATCTTCAGGCGAAGAAAGGAACCAGAGCGGCAATGGCAGTCAGGACAACGCCGGTGCTGACGGCATAAAGTTCAACGCGGTTCTCGACCATTTTGGCCTCCAGGTTCGGGTGCGGTGCAGAAGTCTTTCGTTGCACTGCATATAAACCGGAAAAGCGGATCAACAAGCGCTAGCTTCGGAGCCCTGCTATGTGAATATTGCATAGCAACTAGGTGATCCAGTTAAGAAATCCCTAATCTCATGCTTATGGCGCATGACTTTCGTCTATTGATTCGATTTCAACTCGACATCCACCAACGCAAAGAAGGTTGCCGGATCTCCCAAGGACGCCAAGCTGCTGAGCGGGACCGGCGCCCCTCGAGATTTCAACGTCAGGGTGAAATTGCGCGAGTCCCGCAGAAAATCCTGCACCCCGCGGGCCAAGGGCAAAGCCGCCGGATTGCCGCCCAACAGCAACGGCAGCATCTGGCCAGCCATCATCGACACTTCCGAACGCAAGGCGGGTGCTGTCTTGCCCTGCTCTGCCGCAGCATAGGCAAAGCCCTTGTCGACCGCCCCCTCGTTGACGAAGCGGATTTCCAGTGCCGACAAATTCGCCAGAATGGAGGCCGCCATTTTGACCTCCGGAGTGCCGGGGCCAAACAATGCCGGATCCAGATTGCCGATCTTGCCCGCGATAACCAGACGACCGACATCGACGCCAGTCATGGTGTAATCATCAATGGTCATATCGCGCGTGGCTGGGTCGTAGCGCATATGGCCCGAGATCGAAAAATCGAGCTTTTTATAGCCAACATTGGCCAGATTGCGGGCGCCCTCCGAGGACGGCGGCAATTCGACCACGAGATTGTTGATGTCGGCCGAAGAGAGAACCGGTAACCGACCCTGATAGGTCGTGGTCGCGCTCAGGCCGCGCAGCGACAGATGGATCCTGTTGCCGCCGGGAGCCTCCGCCTTCACATGCGCATCCGGCATCGACAGATCAAAACCCGCCCAGACAATTTTCTCGGCCTGAAAATCGATCAGATCCGGACGCCCGACCAGCACGGCATTGAGCAAAGCCGCAAAATCCGCACGTTCGATCTCGAGCGCCCTGATCTTCAGATCACCGGCCCCGCCGTCCAGATTTTTCAACGTAATGTCGACACCATCAGCCGCCAGTTTGGCGACGCGCCCCTTGTCGATCCCGGTGGCCAGAATGGGCGCGAATATCATCGTGCCCTCGTCACCCGCAAACGTCGCCCCGCTGATGGCCATGCGATCGGCGCTAAAGCGCGCCAGCAATTCGAGCGAATCTTTGCCGTCCGCCGACGTGTCGAGCAGGCGCTGCAATTCCTCGCGTGTGAAATTGGTATTGGTGACGTCGACGCGCGCGATACGCAGCACGCCCTTGTCTTCCTGAAAGGTCAGATTGTCGAGCGTGAGATCGGCTGAAAAAGCTGGCAACGCAGACAAGCAAAGCAAAACAGCTGTGGCGGCGCTCCGCACATGTTTGGAAAATATCATTGAAAAAGAATCCAGCGAGATCGGGGAAGGTTCACCATGCCGGAGCGGCCCGATCCACGCAAGCAAACCCGCCCGGAGATGCCGAAGGGGTGTTGGCTATTTCTTCTTCGCAGGCTTGCGGCGCTGGCCCAGGCCGATCTGCTTGGCCATGGCCGAGCGCGCCTCGGCATAATTGGGCGCCACCATCGGATAATCGACGGGCAAGCCCCATTTGGACCGATAGTCCTGCGGCGTCATATTATGGGCGGTTCCCAGATGACGCTTGAGTGAGCGGAAGGACTGGCCGTCTTCCAGACAGACGATGTGATCAGGATAGATCGTCTGCGACACGGGCACTGCCGGCTTCAAAGCTGGCGCATTGCCGCCAGAGCCTTGATGCGCAGGCCCGCGGCTTGCGAGATCACACAGGGATTGATGGATCGACTTGAGCAGACCGGGCAATTCGGATGCCGCCAGCGCATTATTGGCCACAAAAGCGGCGGCCAGTTCAGCGGCGAGATGAACAAAATCATCCGCACCAACGTGATCATGATCCATTTGAGTCTCGCGACAAGGTGTTACGTCGCATCAGCAACGTCACTCTCGAAACTAGACCAAGCATGGACCCAAGTAAACACGCCAATCCGGCCAAGTCCTTGCGACGCAAGGGCAATTCGTCTTATCGCCCTCCAAGCCTGAGCTATACAACGAAATAAAGAAAGCGATCATAGGGCCATAGCCAAGCTCTAGCTTGAGCTTGGCCATAAATATCCGCTGTGGGATTTTTTATAAAGAGAGTGTCTTTTGAGGACTGAAGGTCCAGCGCGCTCAAGCGAGCGCGCGGACGATATAATAGCTCAGCGCACCGATCAGGCCTGCCGCAGGCAGGGTCAGGAACCAGGCGATGACAATGTCCTTGGCGACATTCCAGCGCACGGCCGAAATACGCTTGGACGCGCCCACGCCAACAATGGCGCCGGTGATCGTATGCGTGGTCGAGACCGGAACACCGTAATGGGTGGCAATGAACAGCATGATGGCGCCGCCCGTCTCTGCAGCGCAGCCCTGCATCGGGGTCAGACGCGTGATCTTTGACCCCATCGTGTGCACGATGCGCCAGCCGCCAGCCAGCGTGCCAAGACCCATGGCCGCCTGACAGGTAATCACCACCCAGAACGGCACATGAAAGCCGCCTTCCAGCTGGCCCTGCGAATAGAGCAACACCGCGATAATGCCCATGGTCTTTTGCGCATCATTGCCACCGTGACCCAACGAATAGAAAGAGGCAGAGGCAAACTGCAGATAGCGGAACAGATGATCGACCGCGCCCGGTGTCGCGCGCACAAAAATCCACGACAAAGCCCACATGATCGTCAGCGCCAGAATGAAGCCGACAGTTGGCGACACAAAAATGGCAAGTGTGGTTTTGGTGAAGCCGGCAAAGATCACCGCATCCATGCCAGCCTTGGCAATGCCCGCACCCAACAGACCACCGATCAGCGCATGCGAGCTGGATGATGGAATACCCAAAATCCAGGTCAGCACGTTCCAGGAAATCGCGCCCATCAAAGCGCCGAAGATCACATAAGGGTCGACGATTTTGGGATCGACAATTCCGGAGCCGACGGTCTGCGCGACCGACAGGCCAAACACCATGAACGCGATGAAATTGAAGAAAGCGGCCCAGACCACAGCATATTGGGGCTTGAGCACGCGGGTCGAGACAATCGTCGCGATCGAATTGGCCGCATCATGCAAGCCGTTCAAAAAGTCGAACAGCAGCGCCACGCCAATGAGAATGTAGAGATAGGTGAGCGGAATGGTCGACACGTTTCGTGCCCCTTCACAAGGTCAGAGATGTTCGACAACAATCGTGTTGATGTGATTGGCAACATCTTCGAAACGATCAACCACGCGTTCCAGGTTCGAATAAATGCCGGAGCCGATGATATAGCCCATGGCGTCAGCACGATGTGCGCGGAACATTTCTTTCAGACCCGCATCATGCAATTCATCTGACTGCTCTTCGAGGCGCGTCATTTTCACGGCAAGATTCATCAGGCGGTTTGAGTTCTTTTTCATGTCGCGCATCGCGGCAATCATTTCGACCGTCACGTCTGCCGACTGGATGATGAGGTCAGCAATCTGGCGCATTTTCGGATCGAATTCGGTGACCTCATAAAGACGAATGCTTTTTGATGTCTGCTTCATCTGGTCGATGGCATCATCCATCGATGCAACAAGGCCCTGAATGTCGGAGCGATCAAACGGCGTGATGAAGGTGCGGCGCACGGCGAGCAAAACTTCGCTCGTCACATCATCAGCATCCTGCTCGAACTTCGACACGCGCGCGGCACACGCGGCAATATCGGCACCCGGCTCCAGCAATTCGCGTAAAGCGCGCGAGCCCTCGACAAGGGTCTGCGCATGCTGGGCGAAATAATCGAAGAACTTGTCCTCACGCGGCATGATCTTCTGGAACCAGGCTAACATGGGACTCTCTCCGTAAGCAGGCGCCCGCTTGTGCCGACGCGCGCTGTTCCTAACAGATTTGTGACATTTTTATGAAGCCCTTCGTAGCCGACGCCTGTGAATAGCCGCGCAAAAGAAAACGGCCGCACCCAAAGGGTACGGCCGTAAATCTTTTGGCAGAGGGGGTAATCCCCTCCCCGATTAGCGCTTCGAGAACTGGAAGCTGCGGCGAGCTTTTTTCTTGCCGTACTTCTTGCGTTCCACGACGCGCGAGTCGCGGGTCAGGAAGCCTTCGCGCTTCAGAGACGGACGCAGATCCGGCTCGAAATAGGTCAGTGCCTTGGCAAGGCCATGGCGCACAGCGCCGGCCTGACCGGACAGACCGCCGCCAGCCACTGTGATCATCAGATCATACTGGCCAACGCGCTTGGCGATTTCCAGCGGCTGCTGGAGGATCATGCGCAGCACGGGGCGTGCGAAATAGACGTCGAGCGCGCGACCATTGACGGTCACCTTGCCGGAACCGGGCTTGATCCAGACGCGGGCAACCGCGTTCTTGCGCTTGCCGGTGGCATAGGCGCGACCGAACTTGTCGAGTTTCTGGACGTGGACGGGAGCTGCCTGAACAGGAGAAGCAGCCGCCAAGTCAGCGAGAGAATTCAGGGTCTCGGCCATGATCAGGCGCTCCGCACGTTCTTGGAGTTGAGGCTCGCGACGTCAAGCGTCACGGGAGACTGAGCGGCGTGAGGATGTTCTGCGCCCTTATAGACACGCAGATTGCTCAGCTGCTGGCGGCCGAGAGGACCGCGCGGGAGCATGCGCTCCACGGCCTTCTCGACGATGCGCTCAGGGAAGCGGCCTTCCAAGATGAACTTGGCGGAACGTTCCTTGATGCCACCGATGAAGCCGGTGTGGTGATAATAGATCTTCTGGTCGCGCTTGCGGCCCGTGAACACCACCTTATCGGCGTTGATGACAATGATGTTGTCACCGTCGTCCATATGGGGGGTGTAAGAGGGCTTGTGCTTGCCGCGCAGGCGCATGGCGATGATCGTCGCAAGGCGGCCAACAACGAGGCCTTCTGCGTCGATCAACACCCAATTCTTCTGGACCTCAGCGGTCTTTGTCGAAGTGGTCTTGCCGAACATGTTCGCTTTCCGTCTGGTGGGGAGACAGCACGCGACGCGCACCACTCCCAAAGGATGGGTGCTTATAGGGCGAGGCCCGCATCCACGTCAAACGATTTATCAGCGCCGTATTTTTAGAAAATTAAATAAAAACAATGGCAAAAGAGATAAGGTATTATTTTACCGTATCGGCGGGATCGAATAAGTGGCCGTCGCATGGGCGACGAGCTCGCCACCGTTCGCTGGCAGAATGGAACATTCGCCGATGGCGAGCCTTTTGCCGAGCTTCAGAATGCGGCAATCGGCCACCAGATCGACAGCGCCCGGCAGGCGCAGGAAGTTGATGTTGAGATTGGTGGTCACCGCCATGCCGACAGGACCGATCTGGGCCAGAACCGCCAGCCAGATGCCGATATCGGCCAGAGCGAACATGGTGGGGCCGGACACAGTGGCGCCCGGGCGCAGATGATGCTCGCCGTGGTTCAAGCGCAGCTTGGCGCTCATCGGGCCGGTTTCGAGCACCGTAAAATCGCCAGAGGTCGCGATTTGCGGGAACTCCCGCGCGAGAAAGGCCTCGACATCGGCCACACTCATCTTCACCACGAAAACCTCCAATCGACTTTTCAGATCGCCTTTGGCATGAAGACGTCCATGAACCACGATCAATACCCAGACGAACTCATCCGCGGCATCCTCAACAGCGTCAAGACCATTGCGCTGGTTGGGGCCTCATCCAATGAG
>CANGRU010000117.1 GCA_947456315.1 Beijerinckiaceae bacterium
CAATACAAGCCGGCCGAGATCGCATTTTTCCGCGATGTGCTGAATGGCGTTTTGAACGACCAGCACGCCATTGATCAGTTGATCGATGCCACTTTGGCGCGCGGTTGGCCATTGGCGCGGGTCGAGGCCGTGATGCGGGCCGTTTTGCGGGCTGCCACGTACGAGCTGAAAAAGCGCATGGATATTCCGGCGCGTGTCGTCATCACCGAATATGTTGACGTTGCGTCAGCCTTTTTGGGCCGTGAAGAGACCGGCATGATCAATGCGGTGCTCGATAAAGTGGCACGCGAGCTGCGGGCAGAAGAATTCAGTAACGCACCCTAGTGTAATTGCTGTTCCAGCCGTTTATAATGGCGATGCTCTCAGGGGCTGGAGGACGCGATGCTGTCAATCATCTTGAACAATCTTTTCACGCGCAATCGCAAAGATATGGCTGCCGCGGAAAAGGCAAAACATACAGCGCGCCGTCACCAAAGACTGAATGTGCACAAGCCCGAGCCGGATGCGCAAGACGCGCCGGCCGCGCCGGTTGCAGCTAAGACCAAGCCTGACAAAAGCTGATTTCATCTCATGAATGAAGATGACCTGATCGCCCGTTATTTTGCCCCGCTTGCCGGTGCGGAGGGATTGGGTTTGCTTGACGATGCGGCGCTTGTGTCAGCGCCCTCCGGGCACGACCTTGTCATCACCTGCGATGCGCTGGTGGCGGGCGTCCATTTCTTTGAACATGATCCGGCTGATGCGATTGCCGCCAAAGCTTTGCGCGTCAACCTGTCTGATCTTGCCGCCAAAGGCGCGACACCGCGCGGTTTTGTCGTGGCACTGGCCTTGAACACATATGACGAGGCTTGGCTGGCGGCTTTTACGCGCGGTCTCAAAGCCGATATTGAGGCTTTCGCTTTTCCGCTGCTGGGTGGCGATACGGTGAAAACGCCCGGGCCTGTGATGATCAGCGTCACCGCATTCGGCCTCGTGCCGCAAGGCCAGATGGTGCCGCGCACGGGCGCGCGCGCCGGCGATGCGCTTTATGTTTCCGGCACGATCGGCGATGCCGCTTTGGGTTTGCTGGAGCGTCAGGGCACGATCTCGGCCGGGCAGGGCGGGGCGCATCTGGTGGCCCGCTATCTTGTGCCGGAGCCACGCACCGGCTTGAGCGCGGCTTTGCGTGCACATGCCCATGCGGCCATGGATGTGTCGGATGGTCTGATTGGTGATCTGACCAAAATGATGCGCGTCAGTGGTGTCACGGCGGAGGTGTATTTATCCGATGTGCCGCTTTCGGCAGGCGCGCGTGCGGTCATCGGTGACGATGAAGCGCTGTTTGCCAGCGCGCTGTCGGGCGGTGACGATTATGAAATTCTGGCAGCCATTGCGCCTGACCAAGCTCAGGCCTTCGAACAGGCGGCTATGCTGGCGCGCGTGCCCGTCACGCAGATTGGTCGGATCGAGGCGGGCCAAACGCCACCGCGTTTTCTTAGCCGGTCAGGCGCGCCGGTGACTTTTTCCAAAGGCGCTTTCAGCCATTTCTGAGCGGCGGTTTACAAATGCCCCGCCGCAGTCAACGATAGACACAGAACAAAGCCGATAAGGCTCAAAAAAAGGGAGAGACAAAGTGGCCCGCGATTTCGAGGATCATTGCTGGAAAGACATTATCACCCCCGAGCTTCTCGAAATTTACGAGCCCTATCGCCGCAAGGTCTATGTCGGACCCAAGCCCGCCATTCTCGCCATTGATCTTTACAACAAGGCCTATCAGGGCGGGAACCGTCCGGTGATCGAGGTCAATCGCGAGTTTTCCGGCTCGTGTGGAGAAAATGCGTGGAAGGCGATTGAGCCTACCAAGCAGATGTTTGCCGCGGCGCGCGCCGCCGGTGTGCCGGTGATCTATTCGACGCGCCATGCCGATACAGCGGGCGTCAATTCCACCAACCGTTCCATGCGCAAGGAAAGCGAAGACCTTTACGGCATCTTTCCGGAGTTTACGCCCCATCCGGGTGATCTTGTGATCTACAAGGAGCGCGCCTCCGCCTTCTTTGGCACGCCGCTTGTCGCGCATTTGCGTTTGATGGGCATTGAAAGCCTCATCATTTGCGGCGAGAGCACATCGGGCTGCGTGCGCGCGTCTACGGTCGATGCTTATTCCTACGGCTTCCACTCCGTGCTGGTGGAAGAATGCACCTATGATCGCTCGATGCTGAGCCACAAGGTCAATCTGTTTGATCTGCATCACAAATATGCCGATGTGATGCATGCCGACGAAGTGATTGAACATCTCAACGGGATGAAGAGATAAGCGAAGCTTTTCCCTCCCCCTTGAGGGGAGGGCGACTCGCTGTGAAACAGCGAGCGGGGTGGGGGTCGCGCCATCCTTGGTGTTGGCGTGCTTTGAAAATCACCCATGGAAAAATTATAAAATCGAAATCGCGCGACCCCCACCCCTAACCCCTCCCCTCAAGGGGGAGGGGGAAAACGGTGCAATGACGATGCTTATTCCTGCTCGGTGCGCACCATGGGCGAGAGGCCGAGCTTGTCGAACAGACTGCCGCGATGGGCATCGGCATAGCGCATGGCATTGAGATGGGCGGGCGTGCCATAGGGCAGGCGCATCATCCGGTCATAGAGCGATTCCACCCAGTGTAATTCACCCAGAATATCGGCCGGATCAGCACCGCGCGCGATCCAGGAGGATGACCATGTCTGCAACCATGAGTCAGGATCATCGGAATCTGTTTTGTCGCCGATCAATTGTTCATGCGCCGCCTCGCCATAGACGAGCGTGGCTGCACGTTCGAAGCGTTGCAGGCGCGTGACGGCATCAGCGATGTCGCCCTCGGGATCGGCGCGTCCACGCGCCCAATCGAGACATTGGCTCAAGCTTTTTGCCGACACATCATCCTCCGTCTCTTATCCGGGAGGCCCTGTGATGAGGGCGCCATCCGGTCAGCGGAAACTCTCCTGAAGCTTCATCATGACATCTTGCCTCGCGTGACGGAAGAGTGGAAACTCAGGCCTCATGCGAAAGAGCCATAAAGGCCAGCGCAGGGGGAGATGTTCTTATGACCAACGTCGATGCAGAGACGGGCGCGGTTGATGATCCGCATGTGAAAGTGTCACGCCTGCCAGCTCTGCCCAAGCCGCTTGATCCCACAGTCGCCGCTTTGTTTGAAAACACCCGCCAGCGCGGGGGGCATATTCTCAATCTGCACAAAGTGTCAGGCCATGCCCCCAAGCTGACATCGGCCAAGCGTCCCTTCACCTATGCCTTGCGCAATGATTGCGCTGTGCCGCGGCTCTATCGTGAATTGGCGATTTGCCGCACCGCGATCAATGTCGAATGTGATTATGAATTGCATCACCATCATCCGCTTGTGCTGCAAGCGGGCCTCACTCAGGCGCAATTTGCAGCTTTGCGCGATTGGCGTGCGCAAGCTGGTCTGTTCGATGACAAAGAAAAAGCCGTGCTTGGCTTTGTCGACGAGATGACACTCAACAAAGGCATTGTGTCAGACGCAAGTTTTGAGGCTTTGGCGGCGCATTTTTCGCCGCAGGAAATCATCGAACTCGCATATAATTCGACGTCCTATTATGCGAGCGGCCTGTTCATGAAAGCGCTCGCCATCGAGCCCGATGCGCCACATAAAAAAGCGGCGCCCGGCAAATTTTAAACGTCAGCCAAGGCGCAAGCGCTGCGTGATGTCATCCGATGTCAGTCGATATAGCGCATCGACAAAGGCGACACGGAAGGAGCCCGGCGCATCCGCTTGTTCAGCGGCAATGTCGCCGGCAATCGCATAGGCCGCGAGCGCCGTCACGGTCGCGTCAAACGCATCGGCCTTCGGCGTGCCCAGCATGGCGCCAATAAAGCCGGTCAGGCCGCAGCCCAATGCCGTCACGCGGGTCATCAGCGGCGCGCCATTGGCGAGGCGCAGGAATTGGCGGCCATCGGTGACAATATCTACCGCACCTGTGGCCGCCACCGTGCAGAGCGCATGGCGGGCAAGTCTTTGGGCGAGATCCTCGACCTCGCTGGTGGCGTGATTGGATTCAGGGCCCAAGGGTGCGCCACTGGCTTGCGTCAATCCGGCAATCCGCGCCACAGCCATAATTTCGGAGGCATTGCCACGGATGACGCTGGGGCGCCGGCGCAGCAGGCCGGCGATGGTCGCATCGCGGAAGGGCGTGCCGCCAGCACCCACAGGGTCCAGCACCCAAGGCACGCCATGTGTGCGCGCCGCTGCCGCTGCGACATCCATGGCTTGAGCGGCGGGGGCTGACAGCGTGCCGGTGTTGATCACAAGGGCCGCTGCCTTGCGGATGAAATCGGGGCTTTCTTCGGGCGCATGGACCATGGCGGGGGCCGCGCCCAAGGCCAGCAGCACATTGGCCGCCACATCCATGGAGACGAAATTGGTGATGACCTGCACCAGCGGGCGTGCCGCGCGCATTTCGCCCAGAAGCAGGGCTGTGCGGCGGGCAACGGCGTTTGTGTCGGGGGCGGGCGCGGTGGTCATAGGGTCTTTTAGCCTGTTTCCGGGCAGGCCGACAGGGTCATGGGCGCGTTTCGTCTGCCCCTCTTCCACATGTTCGAGCTGGACTATAGTGTTGGACAGGTTTGCCAGCCATTGCGGCCCGATTGAGTCGGTGCCTAAACTGGCAACCCCAAATCAAGACCCCGTGAGGGGCGAAGGGCAGGAACCACCAGGGCCGATTTCTGGCTCCAAGAAAGGGCGGATTCAATGAGTTTGATGTTGCTGATTATTGTCGGCGGACTGCTGTCTGTCGTCTATGGCGCCTATACGATCAGAGAGCTGATGGCTGCTGATGCGGGCAACCAGAGAATGCAGGAGATCGCGCAGGCGATCGCTGAAGGCGCGCAAGCCTATCTGCGCCGCCAATATCTCACCATTTCCTATGTTGGTGTGGCGCTCTTGCTCGTCATCGGATTCCTGCTCGGCTGGACGGTGGCGCTCGGCTTCCTGATCGGTGCCGTGCTCTCGGGGGCTGCTGGCTTCATCGGCATGAATGTGTCGGTGCGTGCCAACGTCCGCACAGCACAGGCGGCTTCCAAGTCGCTGGCCGCTGGCCTCGACGTCGCTTTCAAAGCGGGCGCTGTGACAGGCATGCTCGTGGCGGGTCTCGCCTTGCTCGGCGTGGCTGTCTATTTCGCCGTGCTCACCGGCCCAATGGGCTACAAGCCGTCGGATCGTGTCGTCGTTGACGCGCTCGTGGCACTGGGCTTCGGCGCGTCGCTGATTTCGATCTTCGCGCGTCTGGGCGGCGGTATCTTCACCAAGGGTGCAGACGTCGGTGCCGATCTCGTCGGCAAGGTCGAAGCCGGCATTCCGGAAGATGATCCGCGCAACCCTGCCACCATCGCCGACAATGTCGGCGACAATGTCGGCGATTGCGCAGGCATGGCGGCTGACTTGTTCGAAACCTATGCGGTGACAGTTGTCGCCACCATGGTGCTCGGCTCGATCTTCTTTGCTGGCAAAGATGTCTTGCTGTCGACGATGATGTATCCGCTGGCCATTTGCGCGAGCTGCATTCTCACCTCGATCATCGGCACTTTCTTCGTGAAGCTCGGCGCCAACAACAACATCATGGGCGCGCTCTACAAGGGCCTGTGGGCGACCACGCTGCTGTCGATCATCGGTCTTGGTGCTGCCACCAGCCTGACGGTTGGCTGGGGCAAGTTTGGTGAAGTCGCCGGCATGGCGATCACCGGACAGAACCTGTTCATCTGCGGTCTCATCGGCCTTGTGGTGAATGGTCTCATTGTCTGGATCACCGAATATTACACAGGCACTGGCAAGCGTCCGGTTGTGTCGATTGCGCAAGCCTCTGTCACGGGTCACGGCACCAACGTGATTCAGGGTCTGGCCATGTCGCTTGAATCGACAGCGCTTCCCGCGCTCGTCATCGTGGGCGGCATTATCTCGACCTACCAGCTCGCAGGCCTCTACGGCACGGCGATTGCGGTCACGACCATGCTCGGTCTCGCCG
>CANGRU010000118.1 GCA_947456315.1 Beijerinckiaceae bacterium
CCATGTCGAGGGCGACTGTGCGATCCGCGCCGATTTCTTTGGCGACTTCACGGGCCAGAATGGCCCCACCTGCGGGGCCTGATTCCACCAGCCGGATCGGCAGACGCCGCGCCGTCTCGACCGAGGTCAGCGAGCCGGACGACATGATCATCAGCAAGGGACCATCGACGCCAAGCTCTTTCAACGCGCCCGACAATTTGCCGAGATAGGTCGACATCAGCGGCTGCACATAGGCATTGGCGACCGTCGTGGACGTGCGCTCATATTCGCGGATTTCCGGGCAGACCTCATGCGAGAGCGAGACAAACAGACCCGGGCATTCTTCCGCCAGAATCTCACGCACCCGCTTTTCATGCGCGCCATTGCGATAGGCATGCAGGAAACAGACAGCCACGGATTCGATTTTTTCCTCCCGCAGCCGCGCAGCCACGTCGCGCACACTGCGCTCATCAAGCGCAAGCAAAACAGTGCCATCGGCCGCCATACGCTCCACAGCCTCGAAGCGCAGCGGGCGCGAGACCAGTGGTTCCGGCCGCTCCAGCTCCAGATCATATTGATCAAAGCGGTGGCCGAAGGCGAATTCCAGCGTGTCGCGGAAGCCCTGCGTGGTGATCAGCGCTGTGCGCGCCCCACGCCGTTCGATAATCGCATTGGTGGCCAGAGTTGTGCCATGAATGACAAGATCCAACTGCGCGGCAGCAACTTTTGCCTTATCCAGAACAAGACGCACACCATCAATCACGCCCTGCTCGGGGCGATCAGGCGTGGTGAGAACTTTCCCCGATTCAAAACCCGTTGGCGTTTCGAGAACAATATCTGTGAACGTGCCACCAATATCGACGGCGAGCCGATAGCCCGCTTCTTTTCTGATTGTCATTTCGGGTTACTTTCCTCCGGACTCGAGCGCCTCGCGCACACGCTTCACCACATCGGGCGGCGTCTGCATGGCTTTATCGACCAATTCATTCACACGCTCGCCCGTGATGGCATCGACATCGATCTGGGCGCGCGCAGCGTCTGCCAAAAAGGCCTGATCCTTCATCGTCGCATCAAAGGCGCGGCGCATATAGCTCACGCGCTCAGGCGCCACACCCGGCGGCAGAAAGAAGGGGCGGCCATATTCCAGACGACCCACCATCAGTGCCATGGCCTGGCGATCTGATTCCGTCTTGGTCGCTTCAAAGATTGTCGGGACATTGGGCAGATCAGGATGGCGCTCGAAATTGAAATGAACGATGGGGATGACTTTGCCATCGCGGATCCAGTCGGCATTGAGCGCCTTGAGACTGAGCCAGGCATTGGAGCCCATGCCCTGCAATTCGCCCCGCTCCATCGCAAGATGGATATCGGTTGTGCCTTTGTAGCCAGAGATCAGCTTGTATTTGAGACCGAGCAATTTGGCCGCCACGAGGGGATATTCAAATTGCGTGGTGCCGGGTGTGGTTGCACCCACAACCACTTCGGTTGTCATCAGATCGGCGAGATTTTTCACCGGCGCCGTGTGCCAGACATAGGTGATCTGCGTGTCGCGATTGGTGGAGCCCAACCAGTTGAATTTGCGCGGATCGAACTGCACCACATCAGGCGTGAACAGAGCAGATGTCGGCATGCCATTGATGGCTGCGCCCATCACCGTGCCGTCTTTCGGCACAGTATTGTAAATCTGGTTGGCCATCGCCACACTGCCCGCACCTTGCTGGTTCTGGACGATGATGTTGACGCCATTCGACAGGTGACCGGCATAATGGCGCGCAAAGAGGCGTGCATTCACATCATAGCCCGAGCCCGCTGCAGAGCCGACGATGAGACGGATTTGCTTGTCTTGGAAAAATGCGCGCTCATCGGCCATCGCCACGGATGACAGGCTGCACAAAAGGGCCAAGCCCTGCGTCAAACGCCCCATTACTCCCTCCCCGCAATCGGGCTCTTTTCCGGCCCGTCTTATTTCAAAAGCATAGCACTCCCTGACGGACAGGGAAGCCTTCAGGTGAGCGTTGCAAAGACTTGTCCCGGTGGCCGCTGCGGGCCCGCCCAGCCGATCAGGCGCAAAGCCTCGAAGATGACAGCTTGATTGCTGGTGATCATGGGCCGCCCGAGGCGGCGCTCGACCTCGTTGATGATCCCGATGCCTTGCACATTGGCGCAGGAGAGAAAGAAAGCATCCACCGCAGCATCTGCTGCCAGCATGCGCTCCAGCCAGACCGCAGCCGTAGTGGAGCAATAGGCATCACTGCCGCCCAGATTCCAGCCTTTCGCGTAAGGCACATCGATGCCGCGGGCGTTGAGAAAATGCACTTCATGTTCTGTGACAGCATCACTATAGGGCGTCACCAGCGCAATCGAGCTTGCCAGCAGTGCCTGCAAGGCGGACATAATGGCTGTCGAGGTGGTAGCGGCTTGGGGCGCACCCGCTTTGATGATCGCGTCCAGCAGACGGGCCTCACCATCTGCGCCTTCCGACATGGAATTGGCGGTGCAGTGAAAGACGATCACATCGCATTTGGCATCAACCAGCGCAGCCGCGGCGGCCTCCACCTCGGGCAAAAGATCATCGATGGTTTTGCGATTTCCCCCCGTCATGCGCAGGCGCGTGACATGGGGCACAACATCCGCAGGGAAGAAGCGCACCATTTCCTGTTCGACCATACGATTGGACGACGGAATGATGAGACCGACGCGGGCGACCATAGGCTCCTCCCTGTTTCTTTTTTTGCCATGCTAGGGGTTCACGCCCCCAGCCGCAACCAAGCCCCTCGTTGACGGCCTGCCTCCCGCCGGACTAGCTTTATGACCATAACAAGCGCCGGCGACAAAGACCGGATGCATGGGAGGAGTGGATATGCGCAAGGTCATGGCCTTGGCCGGCATGGCATCAGCCATCTGCCTTGGGGCGGCTCATCCCAGTCGCGCGGCTGATCCGGTTGCGGATTTCTACACGGGCAAAACCATCACCCATATTGTCGGCGCGGGCGCGGGCGGCGCTTATGATCTCGTGTCACGCGCCGTTGTGGCGCATATGGGAAAATATATTCCCGGCAAGCCCAATTTTGTCGTCTCCAATATGGCGGGCGCCTCCAGCCTGACGATGATGAATTATCTGGCCAATGCTGCCAAGAAAGACGGCACTGTCATGGGGATGACCAATCCGAACATTGCGCTCGAAGGCCCGTTGAAAATGCTCTCGAAGGGCGGCGGCAAGGCGATGTTCGATGTGAACAAACTGCAATGGATCGGCTCGCCCTTGCAGCAACCCCATGTGCTGTGGGTCTGGCACACAGCGCCCGCGCAAAAGTTCGAAGATCTGCGCACCAACAAGATCATCCTCGCCTCCACCGCAGTCGGAGGAGACAATTATACTTTGCCACTTATCCTCTCGCGCCTGATGGGCGCCAAATTTGATATTGTGACCGGATATGAGGGACAAAATGATGTTTTCATCGCGACCGAACGCGGTGAAGTGCAAGGCAACAGCGCTATCCTTCCCAACCTGACCTCGGCGCGACCCGACTGGTTCCGTGACAAAAAGGTGCGTGTGCTGGTGCAATTTGGTGTCTCGCGCATGCGGCAGCTCCCCGATGTGCCAACCGCCATCGAGCTGGCCACACGCCAGGAAGACAAAGACATGCTGCGCTTTTATGCACGCAAATTCTCCATGGCCTATCCTTTCGTGATGGCGCAGGACGTGCCCCAAGAGCGCGCAAAAGCGATCCGCACAGCATTTGATGCGACGATGAAGGATGAGGCTTTTCTGAAAGAGGCTGCAAGACTTGGCCTTGATGTCGACCCTTTCTCGGGTGCGGAGATGGAACAATTGATCACCGAGCTGAACAATAGCCCGAAGGCTATCGTCGATGCGGTCGCCGATTTCATCCAGATGCCGAAATAAAATATCGCAAGGAGCTTCCGCGTCATGAACGCCAAAAATCGCGACGAAACGCGCATCTATAACAAGAACAAATTCAAGCTCGGCCTGTTCGGTATGAATTGCTCGGGTGGATTGAGCCTGACACTGGCTCCCGAGCGCTGGGATGCGACGTGGGACAATAATGCCAAAGCCGCACAGCTTGCTGATGATGCGGGGCTGGAATTCCTGCTGCCGATTGGCCGTTGGCATGGCTATCAGGGCAAGAGCGACACACAGGGCACGACATTTGAAACGCTGACATGGGCCTGCGGCCTGCTGGCGCTGACCAAAGAGATCACCACTTTCGGCACGCTGCATGTGGCCTTTTGCAATCCGGTGTTTTCAGCCAAGCAGATGGTGACCGCCGATCACATCGGTCATGGCCGCTTTGGTCTCAACATTGTGTCGGGCTGGAATCCGGTCGAATTCGGCATGATGGGCGTCGAACTGAAAGAGCATGACGACCGCTATGCCTATAGTCAGGAATGGATCGAGATCGTCAAACGCATCTGGTCGGAGAGCGAGCCGTTCGATCACGATGGACAAATGTTCAAACTGAAAGGTGTGCTGGGCAAGCCCAAACCTTATTGGGGATCACGGCCAATTCTAGTGAGCGCCGGCAATTCGCCCACGGGGCGCGAATTTGCGGCCGGCAATGCCGATTGCCTGTTCACATCCATTCCCAATCTTGATGAATTGAAGCCGAAGATTGATGGCTTCCGCGCGGTTGCCCCTCCCGGCCAATTGCGTAATATTTTTGCAAGTTGTCATTTGATGGTGCGCAAGACACGCAAAGAAGCCCAAGATTATCACCATTACATTGTGCATGAAAAAGGTGATTGGGAAGCTGCCGCCTATGCCGCCGACTTCCGTGGCAATCGTCTCAACACATGGATGAAAGAACAGACCGATCTGAAAGCACGCCTGATCAGTGGCGCAGGCTATCCGATGGTCGGCTCCTATGATGATGCGGTCGAGACATTCTTGAAGCTCAATGAAATGGGCCTCGATGGTCTGGCCTGCGGGATGATCAATTATATTGATGACTTTCCGCACATCCGTGATGAGCTTCTGCCGCGCATGGAACGTGCGGGCCTGCGCGAACCCAAGCGCTGAGGCGCTTGGGTCTTCTCACACCGACAATTGGTGACGGCGCGTCAGCATGTGGAAAGCCACGCTGACGCACGTCATCAGGGCAATCCACAAAATGCCCATGGCCGCGAGTTCTGTCACCTGACCATTCTGCCAGAGCTCGAACAAAGTGACGGCCATCACCTCAGAGCCCGGACCCACCAGCAAGAGCGGCAATGACACAGCCTGCACGGAAAGCAGGAAGATCAACAGCCAAGAGCTGATCAAAGTCGCAGCCAGCAGCGGCATCAGAATACGGACGAAGACTCTGAACTTTGCCGCGCCTGAAATGGTGGCTGCTTCTTCCAGATCGGAATGAATCTGCATTGTGCCCGCAAAAGCATAGCGCATGCCGTAAGGCAGATAGCGCACGGAAGATGCCAAGATCACCGAGAGCAATGTGCCATAGAGCGGCAGCGGCATGTTCACAAACACATCAAGAAACGCCACGCTGAGAATAATCGCCGGAAAGACCAGCGGCACTGAGGCAATCTGGTCCAGAATCCAGGCGCCCGGCACGCGGCGCACAACAAGCCAAGCGCAAAGGGCTGTGAAAGGCACCACAAGTGTGGCTGTTGCAGCCCCCAGCACCAGCGTGTTGACAATCGAGTCGCGGAACGAGCCCGGCTTCAGCAGGACTTCGTAATTTTCAAGCGACAGGCGCGTGAACGAGTCCCATGACACGCCACCATAAAAGGGCTGGAAGGATGTGAAGGCCAGCATGGCAACGGGCACAATCGTCACAATCAGGAACAGACCCACCAGAATAGCTGCCGCACCATAGCGCCATCTGCCCAAATCAATCACACGCGGACGAAAGCCTTTGCCCGTGATCGTCTGGTAGCGCTTGGCATGACGTGACAATTGGTTTTGCCAAAACATCAATCCGAGCA
>CANGRU010000119.1 GCA_947456315.1 Beijerinckiaceae bacterium
AAGCGGCTTTTACCACGCTTGTGGCATCATCGGGAAAGATACAGGTCACACTTGTGCCTTCGCCCGGCGATGATTGAATGTGCACTTCACCACCATGCAGCTCGACGAAAGAGCGCACGATGGACAGACCAAGTCCGACACCGCGATGGCGCGAGCCGACAGTGTGGGTGTGGAAGCGGTCAAACACATGATCCAGAACATCGGGGGGGATGCCGCGACCCTGGTCTGAGACTTTGAAGACAATCTCGCTGTGTCGGCGCAAGGCCGCAAGCGTCACAGTTTGTCCGGGCTCCGAGAAGCCGATGGCATTCGACAGCAGGTTGAACAGAATCTGGCGGATGCGTTTGCCATCAGCGCGGAAGGCGCCGACATCATCCAGTGCCACGACATTCAAATTGATGCCCGATTCTGCGAGGCGATCCTGCAACCCTTCGGTGGCTGCAGCAATCGTGTCGCGAATATCCACGTCTTCAACCGACAATTCCATCGCATCTGTGTCAATCGAGGCCAGATCGAGAATGTCATTGATAATGGCGAGCAGAGCAGCTGAGCTCTTCAGCACATAGCCGGTATATTCGCGCTGTTTGGTGTTGAGCGGGCCCACAGCGCCTTCGCCCAGCAGCTGGATGAAGCCGATGATGTTGGTGAGCGGCGAGCGCAATTCATATGAGACGTGATGCACGAAATCATTGCGCAGTTTTTCTGCTTCCAACAGCGCCTGGTTGCGCTCGGTCAGGGCAAGTTCGACAGAGACACTGGCGGTAACGTCGATGAAAGTCACCAATGTCGCGCCATCAGGCAATGGTGCGGTCATGCAATCGACAACGCTGCCATCCTTGCGGATCATGCGGCGTTCAAAGCCGGTGCGTGTGTCTTGCAGGCCTGTCACGAGACTGCGCAGATCATCCCAATCCGCTTGATTGTCATAAATGGACGCGCAAGCGCGGCGCACAAGATCGAAATGCGGCTTTTCGGACAGCATGGCGACATCGCCATGCCAGAGGGTGATGAAAGCCGGATTGAACAATTTGAGGCGACCGTCCGTGCCAAACACGGCGACACCTTCTTTGAGCGAGTCGAGCGTTTCGCCCTGCACGCGCATCAAAGCATTGTAGGAGGATTCCAGCGAGAAGCGCTCGGTGACATCATCAAACAGATAGGTCACGCCGCCTTGCGGATTGGGATTGATGACCACGCGCAAGGTGCGTGCGCCGGGCAAATACCAGACCTGCTCTTGTGTTTCGACAGATTGATAGGCCTCCATGAGAGAGGCTTTCCAGCTGCGGAAATCGGCTTGTTCGGGCAGTCGCCCTTCGGCGCGCAGGCGGTCGAGTATTTCTGTGTCGCTGGGCGCAGAGTCGAGAAAGGCCGCATCCAGCGTCCACAATTGCCCATAGGCCGTGTTGTGAAACACAAGGCGACGCGAGGCATCGAAAATGGCAACAGCCGTTGAAAGCTGGTCGAGCGTGCGCCGATGCGCATCCATCTGGCGGCCAAGATCCGCGCGCACTTCTTCGAGGTCGGAGACGTCGCTTGCCAGACCACCAGAGCCAAATTCGGTGGGTGCATCGGTGACATCAAGCATGCGGCGTTGACCGGCCACAATGGCTGGCACACGACCGCGCCAGTTTTCAATGCGCGCGCGGGCTTGTGCCAGCGTGTCGCGCACGGGCTGGTCGAGCAATTCAATGCCTTTGCTGATCACCTCTTCGCGGCGCTCGGCTTCCACCGCTTGCACATAGGCGCGGTTCACCCAGGTCAATTTGCCTTGTGTGTCGCGCAGCCATGCGGGGCCGGGGGCCGCGTCGAGCACTGTGCGCAAGCCATCGCGCTCGGCAGCCAGCTGGGCGAGCGTTTCTTTCAGCTTCACCAATTCAAGCCGGTCGCCGGCCACATCACGAATGCGCATCAGCGCACGCCCAGCAACTGGGCGGCCTTCAGCTTCAAGATGGCGACCATTCAAAGTCAGCAAAGCCAGACGGAAAGCTTCGCCGCGCTGGCGCAAGCGCTCCACGGCGCGCTCCAATGTGGTGGCGCTTTGCGCGGTGAGCCATGAGCCGAAAGCCAGAGCGAGGCGTGGCGTTTCAAGGCCGGTGAGGGTTTCGGCATCCCCATCGATTTGCGGTTCGTCCTCGGGTGCGCCCCAGAGAATGGAGATTTGCGCTTCCGCCCCGCCAAAAGCGTCCGCCCGGTCGAGCTTTTGGCGCAGGCGCTCGATTTCCTTGCGCAAATGGGTCTGGCGCGCGGCCTCACGGCGCTTGCCCGCCATGTGAATGAGGGTTCCGGCGGTGATGGCAAGGCCCAGGCCCAAGACGGCGGTGAGGCCGATCCATTCCGGCTGGTCGGGCAGGCCTGCATTTGCCGCCTGCGCGGGCCAGGCGAAAAGAGCCGGAACCGGCACCAGCGCGCTGCCAGCGCGCAAGGCTCGATGCCAGACACGATTCGGACGTCCCATCCTGCCGCCTGCCTCTCAGAAAAACTTAGGAATCGCGTGGGCTTCCCACGCGCTGTCTCGAGCGCGGCGTGACGCAAAACTTCGCCGATTCCGAATCAGGCCACTTTAGCCGCGCAACCTGTCGCGACAAAGCCTTTCACGCATGAAAAAAGCCCCCGCCTTTTGGGCAGGGGCTTCTGAAGGGTTTGGATCTCGCGCCAGCTCAGTAGCGGTAATGCTCCGGCTTATAGGGACCCTGTGCAGGCAGGCCGAGGTATGTGGCCTGTTCGCCGGTCATCTTGGTGAGCTTCACGCCGATCTTTTCCAGATGCAGCATCGCGACCTTTTCATCGAGATGCTTGGGCAGCGTGTAGACCTTGCGCTCATACTGGCCCTGCTTCGTCCAGAGCTCGATCTGCGCGAGCGTCTGGTTGGTGAAGGAGGCCGACATGACGAAGGACGGATGTCCCGTCGCATTGCCGAGATTCACAAGGCGGCCTTCGGACAGAAGGATGATGCGCTTGCCGTCGGCGAATTCGATTTCATCGACCTGCGGCTTGACGTTGTTCCATTTGAAATTGCGCAAGCCCGAAACCTGGATCTCCGAATCGAAGTGTCCGATGTTGCAGACGATGGCGCGATCTTTCATCGCGCGCATGTGGTCAACCGTGATGACGTCAACATTGCCTGTCGCGGTGACGAAAATATCGGCGCGCGGGGCAGCCTCTTCCATCGTGGTGACTTCATAGCCTTCCATCGCCGCCTGCAAAGCGCAGATCGGATCGATTTCGGACACGATCACGCGGCAACCGGCATTGCGCAGCGAGGCGGCAGAACCTTTGCCCACATCGCCAAAACCCGCAACCATGGCCACTTTACCAGCCATCATCACGTCTGTGCCACGGCGAATGCCGTCGACGAGTGATTCCTTGCAGCCGTAGAGATTGTCGAATTTCGACTTGGTGACCGAGTCATTCACATTGATGGCTGGCCACAGCAGCGTGCCGTCTTTCTCCATATTGTAGAGACGATGCACGCCTGTTGTTGTTTCTTCCGACACGCCCTTGATGGCCAGACCATTGCGTGTGTACCAGCCGGGGTTGGCCTTCAGGCGCTTCTTGATCGCGGCGAAGAGAACTTCTTCTTCTTCATTGCCGGGCTTGTCGAGGAATGCCGTGTCGCCCTTTTCAGCGCGCATGCCCAGATGAATGAGCATGGTGGCATCGCCACCATCATAGAGAATCATGTTGGGTGTGCCGCCATCGCTCCATTCGAAAATGCGATGCGTGTAATCCCAATAATCTTCGAGGCTCTCGCCCTTGATCGCAAACACAGGTGTGCCAGCAGCAGCAATCGCGGCAGCGGCGTGGTCTTGCGTCGAATAAATGTTGCACGAAGCCCAGCGCACATCGGCGCCCAAAGCTTTGAGCGTTTCAATCAGCACGCCGGTCTGAATGGTCATGTGCAGGGAGCCTGCAACGCGCGCGCCTTTCAGCGGCTGCGCAGCGCCATATTCGGCGCGGGTTGCCATGAGGCCGGGCATTTCCGTCTCGGCGATATTCAGTTCTTTGCGGCCCCAATCGGCCAGCTTGATGTCGGCGACGACGTAATCGTTGAAGTGAGCGCTCATGCGAATGGCCCTTGTTCGAGATGGGACGCTCTATAGCAGGGCAAGCCGGGCCCGGCAACGACCATATAAAGAAATCTTTATATCGTGATCCATAGGGGCAGCGGCCCCGCTGACGCTACGTAAGCCTTTGTTTTCAATATTACTTTAATCTCCTGTTTAACTCCTGCGGCTATGCTCCTGGTGTTTTGAGTGTGATTTTTGAGCTTTTCAGACATTTTTATTGGGGTTTTGGCATGTCCAACCTGAAAATCCGCGGCCGGTTGATCGGCGCCTTCTCCATCCTGATTTTTCTGCTCGGTCTGATCAGTGCCGGCGTCTATCGGGAAGTGGTCGTCATGCGTGAGGCCGTGCAGGCGGGCGAGCGGGCCTCCTTCCGCCGCGAAATCATCGAGCGCACGCTGGGCACGCTGGTCGACCGTCAGAACATGGTGCGCGGCTTTCTGCTCACGGGCGATGCTTCCTTTGAAAAGCTCATTGCGGGCCTCAATGGCCAGCTGACGGGCTTTCTGAGGAGCCTCGAAGAAACAACCACGACAGATGAAGAGCGGGAGCTCGCCACGAAGTTCCGCCCGATGATCGACAAGGTCTGGGAGGAAGCGCGTGCGCTTATGGCCGAAAGCGCCAATCCGGAGACGCATGCCCAGGCACAAGCCAAAGCTTTGACCCGTGGCCGTCTGACCGAGAGCCGCGTCGTGTTGGCTGATTTGAAGAAAATGGCTGATGCGACATCGGAGCGAAGTGATCAGGAGCGCGATGATGCCATCGCCTTGCTTGCGCAATTGATGATTGCGGCCGCTGTCGGTGCTGTGGGCGTAGCTGTGCTGCTGGCCATTCTGCTCAGTCGGTCGATTGCCAAGCCCGTTTCGGAATTGGCCGATATCATGGGTGAGCTCGCCAATGGCGCCAGTGCGGTCACCATTCCCGATGTTGATCGGCAGGATGAAATTGGCGACATGGCGCGGGCGCTGGCTTTCTTCAACAAAGCTGTGCAGGAAAAGCTGGCGCTGGAGCGCAATGAAGAGACACGCCGCGAGGCTGAAGAATTGCGCGCACGCACCGATGCCGAGCGCGCTGAAGCGGCTGCGCGCCAAGTGGCGGTTATCGAGCAATTGGGTGAAGCCTTGTCCGCACTGGAGCGCGGAGATTTGACCCATCGTGTTCGCAATCTGCCGTCAGCCTTTGCCAAGATCGAAGCCGATTTCAATGCGGCGATGGAAAAGCTGGAAGAGGCTTTGAGCGGCGTTATGGCCAGCTCGGAAATGATTCATAGCAATACGGCAGAAGTCGCCAGCGTCTCGGATGATGTGGCTGCGCGTGCCGAACAGCAAGCCGCCAGCCTTGAAGAAACTGCCGCGGCTTTGGCGCAAATCACCACGACTTTGAAAAGCACCGCTGAGGGTGCCGAGCGCGCCAATACGCTGGCAGGAGCCGCGCGTGAAGAAGTCCATGGCAGCAAGAGTGTGCTGGATGAGACAATTGGTTCGATCCGCCGCATTTCGACCTCCTCCGAAAAGATCAGCGCCATTATCGGTGTGATTGATGAAATCGCTTTCCAGACCAATCTTCTGGCGTTGAATGCGGGTGTTGAAGCCGCGCGCGCGGGCAATGCCGGTCTTGGGTTTGCGGTTGTTGCCTCCGAAGTGCGCGCACTGGCGCAGCGCTCAGCCGCAGCTGCCAAAGAGATCCAGGGAGTGATTGAAGGTGCGCAGGCAGATGTGCGCGATGGCGTGACCTCGATCGGGCGCACAGGCGAAGTGATG
>CANGRU010000120.1 GCA_947456315.1 Beijerinckiaceae bacterium
AGAGCCGCAAGGGCTCGCCGCGTGTGGCGACCGTTGCCACGCCACATAAGGTCAGCATCAGGCCGATGCCGCGCACAAGCCCGATCGGCGTGCCAAAGAAAATCCGCGCGCCTGCGAAAATGAAAACAGGCGCAATGCCCTGCAAAATCGCCAGATGCATGCCGCTCGTATATTGGGCGGCAGTGAAATAGAGCGCCTGATATCCGGTGAAGCCAAAAGTCGCCATCAGCGAGATCATCAGCCAGTTTTTACGGATCAGCGGCCATTCGGCGGCAAAGGTGCGCCAGGCAAAGGCGAGCATCACCAGTGTGACGGAGCCCCAGCGGATGGTGACCAGCACCATGGGCGACAATTCCCCCACCGCATTGCGCGAGGCCACCACATTGCCCGCCCAAAATAGGGCGGTGAGCAAAAGCATGATCCAGGCGCTGACGGGTGCGCGGCTTGTTTCGGCAGCTGGTTGGGTCAAGGGGCTCGGATCCGGTTGCGACTGCCTTCCCGAGTGCCTGAGGCCGGCGGCTGATGCAAGCCCCTTGAGGCCGCTACCGGGTCGGCCCCGTCCCCCGCCTTCCCATGGCCCGGGCACGGTTTGCCTTGCCTCTTGGCGGGCTTTTGGGTAATCCATTCTCGCAATGAGCCCCGGCCTTTGTGCCGGGGTTTTTGCTTGTTGGCGGTCTATAGGTCCGCGTGCGCATCAAGCGTGATCTCGAAGAGCGAATTCATTATGGCGAATGTGGTTGTCGTCGGCGCCCAGTGGGGCGATGAGGGTAAAGGCAAGATCGTTGACTGGCTGTCGATCGAGGCGGATGTCGTTGTCCGTTTTCAGGGCGGCCATAACGCCGGTCATACGCTTGTCATCGACGGCAAGGTCTACAAGCTCTCGCTATTGCCGTCGGGCATTGTGCGCCCGGGCAAAGTGTCGGTGATCGGCAATGGTGTCGTCGTCGACCCCTATCACCTGATCAAGGAAATCGGCATCCTGCGCGGGCAGGGTGTGGATGTCTCGCCGAAGAATCTCAAGCTCGCTGAAAATGCGCCGCTGATCCTCTCGCTGCATCGCGAACTCGACGCGCATCGCGAGTCGGCTGCCACCGGCGGCACCAAGATCGGCACGACGATGCGCGGCATCGGTCCGGCTTATGAAGACAAAGTGGGTCGTCGTTCGATCCGCGTGATGGATCTGGCTGAGCCGGACAATCTGGATGACAAGATTGCCCGCCTGCTGGCCCATCACAATCCGCTGCGTCGTGGCCTCGGCTTGCCGGAAATCGCTGCGCAGCAGGTGCGCGATGAACTTCTGGCTGTTGCGCCCGAAGTGCTTCCCTACATGGATGCGACATGGGATTTGCTCGATTCCATGCGCCGTCAGGGCCAGCGCATCCTGTTTGAAGGCGCGCAAGGCGCGCTGCTCGATGTCGATCACGGCACCTATCCTTTTGTGACCTCCTCCAACACCACAGCCGCCAATGCGGCGACAGGTTCGGGTGTTGGTCCACGCGCCATCGGCTATGTGCTGGGCATTGCCAAGGCTTACACCACGCGTGTCGGCGGCGGTCCGTTCCCGACCGAATTGACCGATGAAATCGGCCAGACGATTGGTGAGCGCGGTCATGAGTTCGGCACGGTGACAGGCCGCGCACGCCGCTGTGGCTGGTTCGACGCTGTGCTCGTGCGCCAGACCGTGAAGACGTCAGGCATCGACGGCATTGCGCTGACCAAGCTCGATATTCTGGACGGGTTCAAAGAGATCAAAGTCGCCACCCGCTATCTGCTGGATGGTCAGGAAATCGACCGTCTGCCCGCCAGTCAGGCCGCTCAGGCCCGCGTGGTGCCGGTCTATGAGACGATCGAGGGCTGGCAGGGGACAACAGCGGGCGCCAGGTCCTGGGCTGACCTGCCTGCCCAGGCCATCAAATATGTCCGGCGGATCGAAGAGCTGATCGGCGCACCTGTGGCTTTGCTTTCGACGAGCCCCGAGCGTGATGATACAATCCTTGTGCATAATCCCTTCCAGGATTGAGTTGCACGAGGCGTGAGTGAGAGTTCCAAAGTGATCAAGGGGCGCAATGGCTGAGTATTACCCGTTGCTGGCAAGGGCTGTAGCCGCCCTGCCTAACTCAAATCCCGAGTCTCGCCGGGCGATCTATGAGCGCGCCCGTGCGGCGCTTCTGGCGCAATTGCGCGCCGTCCAGCCTCCCATCGCCGAAGAAGATATCGAGCGTGAAAGCAGCATGCTCGATCAGGCTGTGGCCCAGCTCGAAGCCGAGGCCTCGGCCGCCGTTGCTGCGCAAGCCGCCGCTCCGCCCGTTGAGGCGCCAGCCAGTTCGCCACCGCCCGTGGTGGCCCCCGAAGTCACCACACAGCCTGAAGCCGTCAAACGCGCCGAGCCTTTGGTCAAGCGTCCCGATCCTGATGCTGCCCCGCCTGTTCTGGCTGCCCCGCTGCGTCCTTTGCCAAGCGTGCCCGGTTTGCCGCCGCGCCCTGTCAGTGAAAAGGGCCCCGGCGCCTTGGAGGCCGCGCGCCAGCGCCTCGCCAATCTGGCTCGTTCCGCCTCGTCGCGTCCGGCCTCGCGTGTTGTTGTGCCGCCGCCTCTTAATCCGCCGCCATTTGATTCCTCCAAGCCCAGTGTGGCCTTCACTGTGCCGGTCCCCGGGGCTCGTTCCGCGGCCTCTCAGGCGGACGACCTCCCGCGTGATGTGGTCGAGGACAAGTCGGCAGCTGACATGCCGGCAACAGATCTGCCTGCAACAGATTTCCCAGCGCAAAATGCAATGAGCGATGCACCAGCTGCCGATGGGCAGGGTGATGCCTCGGCTCTGGTATTGCGCAAATATGGCCCGCGTGCGGAGGCCGCCGCGATGGCTGCTGATGCCGCAGTGTCGGATGGCTTGTCTGAACAAGTCGAGACACAGGACGCTGAAGACGACAGCGCGACACGCGCCCCCTCGCATCCCGCAGCTCCGCTGCCTGCAATGGAAAAGACGCGCAATTTGCGCCCGATCCTGATCGGCCTTCCGGTCATTCTCGTCGTCGCGGCCATTGCAGTCTTTGCTTACATGCGCCGTGACAATCCCGATGATATGGCGCGTTTGCGTCCCGCACCGGGGGCTGAAACGAGCGAAGTGCCGCAGGGCAAAATCGTAGAGCGCATCGGTGGTGGTCCGGCTCCGGTCCAGCGCCCCAGCACAAATCCTGTGGCGCCTGCCGTTCCCCAGATCCAGCAAAGCGCACCCGCTACGGCTGGCACGCCTGTTGCCCAGCGCGCAGCCATGTTGGTGGATGCGCCTGACGATCCCGATCGTGTCAAAACCTTTGTCGGCAACGTTGTCTGGCGTCTGGACAATGTCAGCCGTGGCCCGGGCCAAGCTTTGGCAGTGGGTGTGCGCGCCGAGATCGATTTGCCGGAAGCCAAGATGAAAGCTGTCATGCTCATCCAGAAAAACACGGATGAGACGTTGCCGGCTTCGCATACGATTGAATTGCGCTTTATTCCGGCGGAAGGCAGTCCGGTGCCGAGCGTTTTGCAAATCCAGACACCGCTTTTGCGCCGTGAAGACACGCCGTCAGGCGACCCGCTTCTGGGTGTGCCCGCGCCAATCATGAGCAATTTTTTCCTGGTTGGTTTGGCGCGTGGCGATGCCGCTCTATCGCGCAATGTCGATCTGATCCGCACGCGCGGCTGGTTCGATGTGCCCATGCTCTTGTCGGATCAGCGCCTCGCCAAGATCACCTTTGAAAAAGGCTCCGCTGGCGAGCGGATTATCAATGAAGCATTTGATGCCTGGAAGTGAGGGCTGACAGCCCGACACTGCGATCCCTTTAACAAAATGGCGGGCCCAGGCCCGCCATTTTTTTGCGTTGTGATGCTTGCCCTGACGCGGCTCAAGCGCCGGGGCGTGCCTCGATCTGCTTGAGAGGGGCGGCAATGGCTTCGCGTTGCTCCATCCCCGCTTTCACCGCTGCTTGCACTTTTTCAAATGCGCGCACTTCGATCTGGCGCACGCGTTCGCGTGAAATGCTGAACTCTTCGGAGAGCTCTTCGAGCGTGACCGGATCATCCAGCAAACGGCGCGCCTGAAAGATGCGGCGCTCGCGGTCATTCAGAACCGACATGGCCGAGCGAAGCGCCGCCAGACGATTGTCGCTTTCTTCCTGTTCGACGAGGATGTTTTCCTGACTGGCGGAATCATCGACCAGCCAATCCTGCCATTCACCGCCGCCTTCGCCTTCTGTGCGCAGCGGCGCATTGAGCGAAGCATCGCCCGACATGCGGCGATTCATGTCCACGACATCTTGCTCGGTGACGCCGAGGCGCGTTGCAATATGCGTCACTTGATCTGGGCGTAGATCACCGTCTTCCAGCGCCGAAATCTGGCTCTTGGCCTTGCGCAGATTGAAGAAGAGTTTCTTCTGGTTTGCGGTCGTGCCCATTTTCACGAGCGACCATGAGCGCAGGATGTATTCCTGGATAGAGGCGCGAATCCACCACATGGCATAGGTGGCGAGCCGGAAGCCTTTTTCAGGCTCGAACCGTTTCACCGCCTGCATCAGGCCGACATTGCCTTCCGAAATGACTTCGCCGATCGGCAGGCCATAGCCGCGATAGCCCATGGCGATTTTGGCAACGAGGCGCAGATGTGAGGTGACGAGACGGTGCGCCGCATCGCGGTCGCCGTGCTCGCGCCAGCTCTTGGCAAGCATATATTCCTCTTGCGGCTCCAGCATGGGGAACCGCCGGATTTCAGCGAGATAGCGGGACAGGCCGCTCTCGGCAGAAATCATCGGAAGGGCAGCAGCCATCAAATCCTCCTGTTCGGGCCCCCCGGGATGGGCAGGTCCGTCTCCGGCCGACCTCGGTCGCGCTCGGCTCGGTCTTGAATATAGTTTTGCTCAACCATGGCTAAAAGGGGGCGAAGCCACGGGGTTCGGAAATAATGAAAGATGGTGACCGGAGACCGTATCCGCCCCGAACAGCTCTAAAATTATTGTTTTATACTATTTATTTAGGTGTGCCTTACGGGTGCGGCGCGGGTGTTTTGAGGGCCCGTGCCGCGGATTAAATTTTCTTCACGTTCCCGTCAGTTGGCAGAATCTGACCGCAAAGCCTCCAGCAGGGCCGCCAGTTCGGGCGGCAGGGGGCTTTCAAACTCCAGCTCTTCGCCGGTGATGGGATGGGCAAAGCCGAGGCGGGCGGCATGCAAAGCCTGACGTCCGCCGAGATTGGCCAGTGCAACCTTGGTCGCCTCACCCAGATGCAGAGCCTTGGTCTTGAAGCCCGCGCCATAGACAGCGTCGGCCAGCAGCGGATGGCCGACATGGGCCATATGCACGCGGATCTGATGGGTGCGGCCGGTTTCCAGCTGGCAGGCGATCTGCGTCACCGTGCTCGAACCCGAGGTGAATATTTCGCAGGTGCCCCAATGGGTGATGGCTTCGCGTGCATCTTCGCGCGTGGAGACAGCCATTTTCTCGCGATTGTGCGGATGGCGGGCAAGCGCTGCTTCAATCATGCCGGCGCGGCGATCGAGGCGTCCCCAGACAAAGGCGAGATATTCGCGTGTCAAAGACAGGGTGCGTCCGTGGTCGGCAAACAAAGCCGACAAGCCCTGATGGGCTGCGTCGGATTTCGCCACAACCAGCAGGCCGGACGTATCTTTGTCGATGCGATGCACGATGCCGGGGCGTTTCACGCCGCCGATACCCGACAGGCTATCGCCGCAATGGGCGATGAGCGCATTCACCAAAGTGCCTGTCTCATGGCCACCTGCGGGATGCACGACGAGACCGGCGGGCTTGTCGATGACGATGAGATG
>CANGRU010000121.1 GCA_947456315.1 Beijerinckiaceae bacterium
GCCTGTTTCTCGGCACGCGGCAACAATAACGAGTTTTTCATGGACCGCGTTTTCCCGCGCATGAGCCGCGTGATGAATGTGGATGATATTGTCGCGCTGATGCGCGCTTGAGGGAGACATAAAAATGACTTCGATCGAAACGAAGGACATCACCTGCTCGAATGGCATGCCGGCCTTTCTGGCGCGCCCCGCCGGCTCCGAACGCCGCCCTGTCGTCGTGCTGATGCATGAGCGCTACGGCCTCGTGCAACACACGCGCGATCTCGCCAAGCGCTGCGCCAGCGATGGTTTTGCCGTGCTCGCACCGAACTTTTTCTTCCGCCATCCAGATCAGCCCAAACTCAATTGCGGCGATGGCCGCTATGACATGAGCGATATGGAGGCTCTCGAAAACATCGATGCCGCCATCAAGGCCATGTCGAATGAAGCAGGCGCCGATATGGAAAAGGTCGCCGTGGCTGGCTATTGCCAGACAGGCCGCCATCCGCTGGTCTATGCGGCTGAGCGCAAGATCACCGCCGCGATTGTCTGGTATGGCGCAGCTTCCAAGCGTGAATGGGCGATCAATGAACGCCAGCCCAAAACGCTGGACGACATTCTGGCCTCGCTCGATTGTCCGGTCTTCGGTGCCTTCGGTGCTTCCGACCACATCATCGCGATTGAAGACGTGCAGCGCATGCGCAATTGCCTTGAAGCCAACAAAAAAGGCTATGACATCCACGTCTATGCCGATGCGCCGCATGGCTGGCTGAACGACACCATGCCCGGCCGCTATCGCAAGCCGCAGGCCGAACAGGGCTGGGCTGACCAGCAGAAGTTTCTGGCGCGCGTCTTGTCACCCGACTGGAAAGCCGATCCCGTCTTCCAGGCTTACGATTGCTCGTTTGCGAAGTCTTATGATTTTTCGAAAAATGTGCGGCTTGAATAAGCCTCGTCATTGCGAGGAGCCGAAGGCGACGCGGCAATCCAGAGGCCTCAGGTGTGGCTTTCTGGATTGCTTCGCTTCGCTCGCAATGACGACGAGAACGTCAGCCGATTTCGATATCCAGACCCAAATCCAGAATCGGTGCCGAATGGGTCAGCGCGCCGGATGAAATCAAATCCACGCCCGTCTCGGCAATTTCTTTCACACTGCCACGGTTGATGCCGCCAGAAGCTTCCAGCTTCACTTTGCCCTTGGCCATAGCGACAGCCTCGCGCATTTGCTCCACCGACATATTGTCGAGCAACACAAAATCCGCACCCTCTGCGATGACTTCGCGCAGCTGGTCGAGCGTATCGACTTCGATCTCGACCTTCACCAGATGACCAGCTGCGGCTTTCGCCGCACGCAGAGCCGCGCGAATGCCGCCAGCCACTGCAATATGATTGTCTTTGATCAGCACGGCATCATCGAGACCGAAGCGATGATTCATCGCCCCGCCACAGCGCACGGCATATTTTTCAAAAGCGCGCAGATTTGGCGTCGTCTTGCGCGTGCAGCAAATCTTCGCATTGGTATGGGCCACCAACGCCACAAATTCCGCCGTCATGGTCGCAATGCCCGACAGGCGGCAGGCATAATTCAAAGCCACGCGTTCTGCCGTCAAAATAGCCCGCGCATTGCCCTTGATGCGTGCGACCGGCGTTTTGGCCGGCACATGCGCGCCCTCCTGCACCAGCGGCTCGAACGAGAGCTTGGGATCGATCAGGCGAAACGCAGCTTCCGCCAGTGGCAGACCGCAGACCACGCCACCTTTGCGCGCCGCCATGACAGCAGAAGCCTGCATGTCAGCCGGAATGGTCGCCATGGTGGTGATGTCACCCGCTTGGCCGAGATCTTCATCAAGCGCCGCACGCACGGCATTTTCGAGCAGGATCGGATTAAAGAAAGCCATGGTCATGGATGTGGTCCCGAAAAAAATCAGAATGGTTACTTACGCGATAGCTGCGCGCCAGACAAACGGCCCGCCACTTCACGTGTCGAGGGGATGCGGCGGTTGTCGCCTGCTGCTTGCTCTTCATCGCGTGCCAGATTGTCGATCATGGCGAGCAGCGCTTTGCGCATGGTGGCAATCTCGCGCTCGTCCAAGCCGTCGATTGCAATCGCATTGACCTCTTCAGCCAGCGGCACAAGCTTGTCTTTCAATGATTGACCCAACGGCGTCAGATGAATGAACACCTGCTTGCGATCACCCGGCTTTTGACGGCGCTCAACATAGCCGAGCTTCTCCATCGCTTTCACAGCGGAGAAGGTGGTGGGCTCCATCACGCCAGCCAGATCAGACAAAGCGCGCTGCGCAATGCCATCGCCATTCCACAAAATGCGCAAAAACGTCCAGTGACCGAAGGATACGCCATGTTCGGCCAGCCGCATCTGCAAAGCGCGCCCCAGACCGCGCGACGCATCCTTGATGAGATGCGCCAGACGATCATCTGGCACAGCTTCGCGCCAATGATGCTGGATGACTTGGGCAAGGCCGCCGCGCTTGCTCATGCGCGCACTCCCGTGCCGATTTGGTGCTTCATAAAAATCTCGCGCCCCTCGCGCGCCGATTGCAGCAGCGCAAGGCAGACTTCCATCGTGGCGAGCGACCATTCCCCCGAATGAAGCGGCGCGACATTGTCAAACACTGCTGCGAACAATTCATCCACCACTTCACTGCGCGGGATTTGGGGCGGCTCAAGCGACAAGAATATCTGCTCAAGGTCACCATAAACGCGCACACCATCGCCAAAGGCACGCAAATCTGCGCGCTCGCAACTCGCGGTCAGAAATCCGAAGGTCTGATGTTGCCGTGCGCTCTCGCCCGACAGATCGGTATAAGCAGAGCCGCCATAATTGCGGGCATTTTTCAGCGCCGACTCTTCCGCCAGATTGCCGGAAGCCAGAATGGCTTTGCGCGCCGCGCCATAATGTTTCGGGTCTTTCTTCAGCCCGATTTCATTGGTCCAATCGAGCAGTTCGTCACTGTCGAAATGCGCATAGCCCGAATAGGTCATGGTGGCGCTGATACCATTCTCGAAGGTGAGAAAAGCATTATAAGCGCCCTCTGTCGGGCGCGACGCATCCCACACACCCGTCATCGCGCGCACGCTTTTCACGCGCCCACCCGCGATCAGACGAAGCATTTCCACCTGATGCGGCGCCTGGTTGTAAATCGCACCCCCACCCTGCGTGCTGTCCAATTCTTCGGGGCGGCGTGGGCGAAACAGAAAATCTGTAAAGTTCAGCGCGGTGATCATGCGCAGCCGGCCATAAGTGCCAGCCTCCACAAGCTCGGCGATTTTGCGGATCGGCGCATCGAAGGAATGGCTGTGACCAACGATCAGATGCACACCGGCTTTGCGCGTGGCCTCAATCATCGCCTGACAATCTTGCAATGACAAAGCCATCGGCTTTTCGACCAGCACATGCTTGCCGTGGGCTGCGGCCATCGCCACTTGCGGCGCATGGAATTGATGGGGCGACGCAATATAAATGGCGTCCACTTCGCTGGCGCAGAGTTCTTCCATGCTCTCATAAGCGCGTGCGCCGAAATCCTGCGCAAAGCGCGCACGTGCTTCCGCACGCGGATCAAAGCCCGCCACAATGGCCACGCGCGGGTCATCGCGAAACGTCGGAATCATGAAAGAAAAGGCGCGGCCAATTCCGGCAATTCCGAGTTTCAGAACTGGCGCGCTCATGGATCAGTCCTTACAGATCAAGAACAAGTTCGCCGCCCGCTGAGCGCGACACACAGACCATGATCTGGCTCGCCTTCTCATGATCGGCCAAAACAAGATCGCGGTGATCGACCGCGCCCGAGACAAGCCCCGTCTTGCAACAGCCACATGAGCCACTCTCGCAAGAGAAGGAAATGTCATGGCCATGCGCACGCAGCACTTCGAGAATGGTCTGGCCCACAGGCACATCATAGACCGCGCCCGTCTTGGCAAGCCGCACGGTGAAGGGCACATCTTCCGCTTTGGTGATGGCGCCGGGCGGCGTGAAATCTTCGAAATGCACTTTGGCGCTGGACCAATGTCCGGTCATATCCCGCACGGCTTCCATCAGCCCGCGCGGGCCGCAGCAATAAAGATGCGCAGCACCGGGCTTTTCGACAACCGGCCACAGATCGAAAGCTTTGTCGGGATCGCCCTCGTCATGATGGATTGTCACCATGCCGCGCAGTTCAGGCGCTTTCAGCTCGTCGAGAAAAGCTGTCATCTCGGGTGAGCGCGTCAGATAATAGAGTTTGAATTTCGCGGTGCCGGTGGCACGCACCCATTTGATCATCGACAGGATCGGCGTGATGCCGATGCCGCCAGCGATGAACACATATTGCGGCGCTGAGACGAGTTCGAAATCATTGCGCGGTGCCGAGACCATGATCTCGTCACCGATTTTGGCCTCATCGATCAGGCTGACAGAGCCGCCCCGCCCGTTTGTCTCGCGCTTCACAGCGATGCAATAGCGGTCGCGCTCTTCGGCATCATTGCAGAGCGAATATTTGCGGATCTCGCCATTGGGCACGCGCACAGAAATATGCGCGCCGGGCATGAAGGCCATGACCTCCCCGCCATCGGGCTTTTTCAGCTCGAAATATTCGATATCCGCCGCCGCTGGCCGCTTATCCGTGATCAGCAAGCCCTGTTTCAGCTCGTCGACTGCCATTATCCCCTCCGCACGAGCCATATACTTAGATGGCTAAGCATATTTGATCAAGGGGCCGAACCCTCCCCCGTCATTGCAAAACCCCCACCCCGCTCGGGCTGGCGCCCGAGTCGTCCCTCCCCACCAGGGGGAGGGAGTTGGACAGCGCCACCTGGTCCCCCTCCCCCTTGTGGGGAGGGGTTAGGGGTGGGGGTCGCGCGATGCTTGCCCTCATCCAGTGGCCTCACGCGCAGCATATGGATTGCTTTGCTTACGCTCGCAATGACGGCGGAAAGGGGCGGCACCCCGTGGACAAGCCCCCGATGCCCCGCTATTCTGGCAGAAACTTAGAGAGCTAAGCAAGTCGAGGAAACGCCATGCTCACGAAAGAAGAAAACGATCTCCTGTGCCGTGTCGAGGGTGATGCGCCGATGGGCCAGATCATGCGCCGCCATTGGCTGCCCGCCTGTCTGATCGAAGAAGTGCCCGAGCCCGACTGCGATCCGCTGAAGCTGCGCCTGCTGGGCGAAGATCTCGTCGTGTTTCGCGACACCGAAGGCCGTGTCGGCATTCTGGATGAAATGTGCCCGCACCGCCGCGCTTCGCTTGTCTTCGGCCGCAATGAAGAATGCGGCCTGCGCTGCCTCTATCACGGCTGGAAAATCGACGTTGAAGGCAATGTTGTCGAAATGGCGTCCGAGCCGCCGGGCACGGGCCTTGTCGAAAAGGTGAAGCACAAGGCCTATCCGGTGCGCGAAGGTGCTGGCTTCGTCTGGGTCTATATGGGCCCCGCTGAAACCATGCCCGCGTTCGAACCGCCCGTGTTCCAGCCCACGCCCGACACACGCGTGTCGATTGCCAAGATTCACATCGATTGCAATTGGGCGCAGATTCTGGAGGGCGCGATTGATAGCGCGCATTCCTCGTCGCTCCATTCCTCCGACATGGTGCCAGCCCGCGTGCCCGGTGCCGCAGCAACCGACACAAACTGGCTGCGCCCCTCCACCGACAAAGCGCCGCGCATGCAAGTGCAGCGCACCTCTTTCGGCTTCCGCTATGCGGCGATCCGCAAGCCCATCGCCAATCCGCAAACGCATGATTACATCCGCACGACGCTGTTCATCGCGCCCTACTCCGTGCTGATCCCGCCCAACAATCTCTACAATGTCGCCATTCTGCATGTGCCGAC
>CANGRU010000122.1 GCA_947456315.1 Beijerinckiaceae bacterium
CTATCTTTATGACGCGAGTGGTCGCGACACGCTCTATCGCATTCATGGCACCAACGAGCCTGAAACCATCGGCCACGAAGCCTCGTCCGGCTGTATCCGCATGCGCAATATCGATGTGATCGATCTTTACGCGCGTGTGCAGCTCAATACAAAAGTGATCGTGCGCTAAGCCGCGAGACCTTCACCGCTCGCAGGCGCGGGGATGTCACGCTTTGTCCTGATCGTGCGTTCGGGCTGGGGAAGATCAAGCGCAGCGCTGACCGCTGACAGGCCGATTTCACGATAGAGGCGGGCAAGAAGCTCGCGCGCGTCCTGAGTGGCCGGAGGCTGGGTCATCTGATGATCGGTCATGGGCTGAAACTCGCGCCGCTATAAAAGAAGCGTCCCGCTGAAGTGACACGCGCGGAACGACGAAGCGAAGTCTCGCAAGTTTCCGGTTAAGGATCGTTTAAGTGCATCGCTGACGCAGCGTGTTGCCCATTCTACTGGCGCTCCGTGTTCCCCTCCCCCTTGAGGGGAGGGGCTAGGGGTGGGGGTCGCGCGATGTTTCAGAAAATGGCGCAGACCAAAACCGCCAACGACAAAAAGCTCACGACCCCCACCCCAACCCTCCCCTCAAGGGGGAGGGAGTCTGCAGTGCGCAATTTTGTCCCTCTCCCCTTTTCCGCCTTTGGCTTAGCCATCTTTTCATGCTTTGCCCCCCATAAAGGCCAAAGCGCGGGATGACCTTGCGTGAGACGCCTACCGGGATGTGTCCGGCCATGCCTTTTGACGCCATTCTTTTTGACAAGGACGGGACACTGGTCGATTTCGACCGCACCTGGGGCGTGGCGGCCTATCATGTCATGAAGACGCTCTCGGCGGGTGATGAGGGTGCCGTGCGTCGACTGGCTGAGGTCAGCGGCTTTGATCTGCATGATAAAAGTTTTCGGCCCCATTCCCCCTGCCTGTCGGGATCGTTGCTCGATTACGGTCCGCTTTGGGCTGACGTGCTGGGGCGGCGTGATCTTGATCGCCTCTATGAAGAGATTGGCGGGCTGTTTCGCATTCTGGCTTTGGAAACGCTTACCCCCATCGGCAATCCGTCAGCTTTGTTTGCCGAGCTCGGCGGCATGGGCTTCAAGCTTGGCATTGTCTCGAACGATTCTGAAAAATCGATCCGCCTGCATGCCGGCCTGCTCGGCATTGCGGAGGATCTCGATTATCTGGCGGGACAGGATTCCGGTTATGGGCCCAAGCCGGCACCCGGTATGATCACGGCCTTTGCTGCAAGCTTCAACATCGCGCCCGCGCGCATTGCCATTGTGGGAGATACGCTCACCGATATGCGCGCCGCTCATGCGGCAGGTGCCATTGCCATCGGTGTGTTGAGCGGGCCGGCTTTTGCGGAAGATCTCGCGCTGGAAGCCGATTTCATTCTCGACTCCGTGCATGATCTGCCGGAGTTCATCCGCCAGCAGCGCAAAGCTGATACAAAAATCTCAGTCGGTTTTTGATTGGCGCTCGCGCATCAGATCGCGCATCTGGATGATCAGCGATTCAAATTTGGCAAGATCCTGCGCATCCATCCGGCCAAGGGTGTCGAGCACAAAGCGGCGCTGCACATCAATGCCTTGCTCGGCCAAGGCGCGGCCCTGCGGGGTGAGATAAATCGCATAAGAGCGTTTGTCGTTTTCGGTCGCGCGGCGCTCAACCAGTTTGGCTGTTTCCAGCCGGTCGATCAGACCTGAAATATTGCCCTTGGTCACATAGAGGCGCTCGGCCAATTCCTGCTGGCTGATGCCTTCGCGCTCTGTCAGCGTGGTCAGCACATCGCATTGCGGAACGGAAAGCCCCAAGGTGCGCACGCGCTCTGTAATGGCAAGGTTGATGCGTGTCTGCAGCCGCAACAGGCGGAACCAGATGCGCGTGGCATCAGTTTCATGGGTCATTTCACTCTCCTGAGCTGAACCTAGTGCGCGCCAGCGTGGCCGGCAAGCACCAAGGTCAAGCTCGGTCAGGGGAGGGTATAAAGCGCTTGCTCGGTGGCCTGCTGCTGATCGGAGGAGACCAGCCCGCGGTCAACCAGATCTTCCAGATGGGCCAGAACCGACAGGCCCGCTGCGCGATGCAGCCGTTCATCGACGCCTTTGTAGATCACGCGCACAATATCGGGGATCGCGCGGTCCCCCTGCGCGAGGCGCTCCAGAATGGCGTTTTCGCGTTGGCGGCGATGCATAGCGAGCAGCCGCACAAAGCGCTGCGGCTCGGTCAGTGCATTGCCATGGCCCGGCCAATAGATACGCTCGTTGCGGGCCGCGAGTTTGTCCAGCGAAGCCATGTAATCGCGCATATGGCCATCGGGCGGTGCGACAATGCTGGTCGACCAGGCCATGACATGATCGCCCGAAAACAGGCCGTTCTCTTCGTGCAAAGCAAAGGCCAGATGGTTCGAGGCATGTCCGGGTGTGGCGACAGCTTCAAGCGTGAAACCATCGCCATTGAACAGCGCGCCATCACCGAACACCTGATCTGGTGCATGGTCGAGATCATGGCTTGCATCCAGTCGCCCGGAGGGCGGATCGGGATTTGGAATATGTGTCGCGCAACCCATGATCGGTGCGCGTGTGCGTGCCTGCAACAGACGTGCACCCGGTGAATGATCGCGATGTGTATGGGTGACAAGAATAGCGGCGATGGTTTCGCCCTTCAGCGCGGTGAGCAACGCGTCGATGTGGCTTTCATCTTCGGGGCCGGGATCGATCACCGCCACTTGGCCCGCACCCACAATGTAAGTGCAGGTGCCGGTAAAGGTGAAAGGCCCTTTGTTGGGCGCCAGCACACGCCGCACCAGCGGCGACAGATGTGTCACCTCGCCAGCAGGGCCGGGCGGTTCACGATTGAAAGGAATGTCAGGCGTGCTCATGGCGCAAGCATAGAAGGAAACGGCCTCAAGGGAAATCGGTGCCTGTTTGCCAAAGGTTTGCCTTGCATGATTGCGCAGGGCTATCTTGAGCAAAACGGGAGGAGTGAAAAAATGCCAACCAGCGATCTGCGGCTTGACGGGCGCGTGGCCATTGTCACGGGGGCAGCGCGCGGCATCGGGCGCGCCATTGCCCATGCGCTGACGCGCGCCGGCGCGCATGTTCTCTACGCTGATCTGGATGGCGGCGCGACGGGTGCTGCGACGCGCGAAGTGGCGGGGCAACCCGGCTGCGGGCGCGTGCTGGGCGTGCCGTGCGACATCACCAATCCGGCCGATTGCGAGCGCACCGTGCTTGAAGCGGTGCGGCTGTTTGGTTCGCTTGATATTGTCGTCAACAATGCGGGCAAAGGCCCTGTGCATCTGGAGCGTTCACCGCGCACCAGATCGCTGAAGTTTTACGAAGCCGATCCGGTGGTCTGGCGCGAGATCATTCTCACCAATGTGGTGGGGACTTTTTTCATGTCGCATTACGCTGCGCCTCACCTCATCAAGGCCGGCAACAAGGGCCGCATCATCAATGTGACGACCTCGCTGAACACGATGCAGCGGCGCAACAACTCGCCCTATGGCGTGAGCAAAGTGGCGATTGAGGCGGAAACGCTGATCTGGTCGAAAGATCTGGAAGGCACAGGCGTCACGGTGAACACCGTGTTGCCGGGTGGTGCGACCAATACGAATTTTCTGTCGGATATGGGTCGTCTGCAGGCGCAGAAAACCGGACGTGTTGTGCTCGAGCCCGAGATCATCGTGCCGCCTGTCTTGTGGCTGGCGTCAGATGAAGCCGCGCATGTCACCGGCCAGCGCTTTGTGGGCAAAGACTGGGACGATGCTTTGCCCTTCGCGCAAGCAGCCGAAAAAGCCCGCGAGCCGCAGGTCATTCGTGAAGCGGATGACGGGCGGTAGCCGTCTGTCTCCCTCCCCCTTGAGGGGAGGGACGACTCAGCCGAAGGCTGAGCGGGGTGGGGGTCGCGCCATCTCTCTTGCGCGAACCCAAACAATGTCAGTTCTGAAACATTGCGTGACCCCCACCCCTAGCCCCTCCCCTCAAGGGGGAGGGGGATAAGGCCGCGCCGTCCTCGCAATGACGGGCGCGGGTTGACACGTGGTCAAATCAGCGCGGGTGCCACACTCTCGGCTGCGCTGCGCAGCACAGGCAAAATATCTTTGATCAGACCATCGCGCGAAATGCGGCCCGCCTGCACGCCGATGTTCATCGCCGCCACAATCTGACCCGCCGCATTGCGCACAGGCACGGCAATGGAGCGCAGGCCGATTTCGAGTTCCTCATCGACAATCGCATAATCATCCGCGCGCACCTGCGCGAGGACATTCATCAAAGCTTCGACATCGGTGATGGTGCGCGGCGTCAGCTTTTCGCGTTTCATCGCCATCAACAAACGGCGTGCATCGTCTTCCGGCAAAGAGGCGAGCAAGACGCGACCCAGCGACGAGCAATAGGCCGGCAGACGCGAGCCCGTCGACAGACCCACCGACATGATGCGCCGCGTGGCCGCGCGCGCGACATAGACAATCTCAGCCCCATCCAGAATGGCGCAAGACGAGCTCTCGTTGGTTTTCTCGCTGACCGATTCCAGTGTCGGCTGAATGGCACGCGGCAAAGGTGTGGAGGAGAGATAGGCGTAGCCCAGCGACAGAACGCCCGGTGTCAGCATGAAATGTTTGCCATCACTCGCCACATAGCCCAGTGCCTGCAAGGTCAGGAGCGAGCGGCGCACCGTCGCGCGGGGCAGATCGGTGGTGCGCGCAATATCGGCCAAGGTCAGCTTTTCGCGGCCCGCCCCGAAGGCACGGATAACCGCAAGCCCACGCGCCAGCGCCGAAATATAGGACGGGTCGTCCGGCAGGATGGGGGCAGGGTTGGGCGTGTTCATCGGGCGTTTCGACTCTTGTTTGTCGTTCGGGCCATGCAGATTCGCTCCAGGCCATAGAACGATGGTCGCATAAACGAAGATTTGTTCGCAATACGCACAATTCTGATGAGGGTCGGGCTTGCCCCCGTGGCTCATGCGCGCTTAGCTCTTCCTAGGCGCTTCTGGCGCGGCAAGACAGGTCTTCGATTCTCGGGGCGAGATAATCGCTTTGGAGCGTGGGCCCATTGTCGCGTCTGCAAGGCAGACCTAAATCAGGCTTGGCCGCAACGGCCTTACGTCAGGAAGCCGGCCAAAAAGGTGCAGGCTTTTTCGGGAGGATAAAATGTTTCGCAGACAAATTCTGAAGAGCATCGGCGTGGCCGGTCTGGCTCTCGCAACAGGCGTTTCTGCTGCCTCGGCGCAAGAAGTGGTGAAGGTTGGTCTCATTCTCCCGATGACAGGCCCCTCGGCCTCGACCGGTCGCCAGATCGAAGCCGGCGCGCGCCTGTGGATGGCGCAGAACGGCACCACCGTTGCCGGCAAGAAGATCGAACTCATCATCAAGGATGACACGGGTGCTGCTGACCAGTCCAAGCGTCTGGCGACCGAACTCGTCGTCAATGACAAGGTTGCCGTTCTCGGTGGCTTTGGTCTGACACCGCTCGCCTTGTCGGTTGGCCCTGTGGCCACACAGGCCAAGGTTCCGGCTGTGATCATGGCGGCTGGCACATCGACGATTGTGGCCTCTTCGCCTTACTTCGTGCGCACCAGCTTCACGCTGCCGCAGAACACCGCGCCGATGGCGCAATGGTCGGCTGCCAATGGCATCAAGACTGTTGTGACACTCGTGTCCGATTACGGTCCGGGTCTGGATTCGGAAAAGGCTTTCAAGGCTGAATTCGAAGCCAAGGGCGGCAAGGTTCTTGAAACGCTCCGCGCCCCGCTGA
>CANGRU010000123.1 GCA_947456315.1 Beijerinckiaceae bacterium
AGGCGCCAGATGTCATAACCACCTCATACCAGCGCCACGCTCCAGAGGAAACCCCGCAGGATTTTCTAGAGTGATCCCAACAGTTTCTTCAATTCCACCTTGAAGGCAGGCGCTATATCGGCGCGCTCGAGCGCAAAATGGACATTGGCCATCAGGAAGCCGAGCTTCGAGCCGGTATCGCACGTGCGCCCGTCAAAACGCACGCCAAAGAAATCCTGCTCTTCCGACAATTTCTTCATACCGTCGGTGAGCTGGATCTCGCCGCCAGCGCCCTTCTCGATGTTTTCGAGAATGTCGAAAATCTGCGGCTCCAGAACATAGCGGCCGGAGATGATGAGGTTGGAGGGCGCGGTTCCTTTGGCGGGCTTTTCGACCATGCCGCCGATCTGGAAGGTCGCACCGAAATCCTGCTTCACCGAAACCACGCCATACATATGCGTGTCTTCCGGCGGCACTTCTTCCACCGCAATAATATTGCCGCCATGCTTGGCATAGGCGTCCAGACATTGCGCGAGACAACGTGTTTTACGCGCGCCTGGCAGCGTGATCATGTCAGGCAGAATGACAGCAAAAGGCTCGTCGCCCACGATATCGCGCGCGCACCACACTGCATGGCCCAAGCCCAAAGGCGCTTGTTGGCGCGTGAAACTCGTCGCACCTGCGGCTGGCAGATCGGCCATCAGCGCTTCATATTCTTTCAGCTTGCCGCGCTTCTGCAGCGTCTCCTCAAGCTCATAGGACATGTCAAAATGATCTTCGATGGTCTGCTTGCCGCGACCGGTGACGAAGACAAAATGCTCGATGCCGGCCTCACGCGCTTCTTCCACGGCGTGCTGCAGCACAGGCCGGTCGACCACGGTGAGCATTTCTTTGGGAATGGTCTTGGTGGCAGGCAGGACGCGGGTACCTAGACCTGCAACGGGAAAAACGGCTTTGCGGACGCGCTTCATAGGGTGACCATTCCAAACGATTAACCAGAGGGCGGCTAGGCTGCCCCTGTGTCCCGAGGAACGCAAGCGCAGCTTGGCAGATTGTCTCCCGGATCGGGGCTTTCCTGTGGCAGGCTATAGCAGGCACAGATGGGGTGAAAGTTAATGAGCGTTCTGGTGACAGGTGGGGCGGGCTATATCGGCAGCCATATGGTTCTGGAGCTTCTGGATGCGGGCGAAAAGCCCGTTGTGCTCGACAATCTGTCGACCGGATTTGCCTGGGCCGTGCCAGACGGCGTGCCGCTGATCATCGGCGATTTCGGCGATGAGGCCCTCGTCACCAAGCTCATTGCCGAACATGGCATTACCGCCATCATCCATTTTGCCGCCAAAATCGTCGTGCCGGAATCGGTCTCTGATCCGCTCGGCTATTATGAGAACAACACCGCCAAAGCGCGCAGCCTCATTGCCTGCGCCGTCAAAAGCGGCATCCGGCATTTCATCTTCTCCTCCACGGCTGCCGTCTATGGCGAGCCCAAGGCCAATCCCGTCACCGAGAGTGAACCGCTGCTGCCTGTCTCGCCCTACGGGCGCTCCAAGCTGATGGTTGAATGGATACTCGAAGACACGAGCCGCGCTCATGATCTGCGCCATGTGGTCTTGCGTTATTTCAACGTCGCCGGCGCTGATCCGAAAGGACGCACCGGACAATCAACGCCCAATGCAACCCATCTCATCAAAGTTGCCGTGCAGGCAGCGCTGGGTCATCGCAAAGGCATGGAGGTTTTTGGCACGGATTATCCCACACCCGATGGCTCCTGCCTGCGCGATTATATTCAGGTAACGGATCTTGTGCGCGCGCATATGGATGCGCTGCGCTATCTGCGCCAAGGTGGTGACAGCCTCACCTGCAATTGCGGCTATGCCAAAGGCTATTCCGTACTCGATGTCATCGGTGTGGTGAAAAAAGTTTCAGGCGTTGATTTTCCCGTCACGCTCTCGGGCCGTCGCCCCGGTGATCCGGCTGCCATTGTTGCCAGCAATACGCGCGTGCGCGAAAAGCTCGGCTGGACGCCACTTTTTGATGATTTGCCCACCATCGTGAAACAGGCGCTCGATTGGGAACGCCGGCTCCACAATCGTCTGGCTCAATCGAGCGGCACGAAAGAATAGCCCTCGCCCTTGCGCCGCAAGCGACCGATGCCGGGATGATCCAGATGAGCGGCGGCAACAATCGCACCTGTTGAGGCGACCCAGTCCAGCATGGCCTTGCGCGTGGCGCCAGCCGTCTTGGGATCAAGATCGTAAACCATGGCGGTTTCAGGTCGCGGCAAATGCAATGCCGCCAGATGCACCACATCGCCCCAAGCGATGATCGGCGCCTCACCTGTTTCAATCACCCAGGCTGTATGGCCGGGCGTGTGGCCGGGTGCCAGACGCGCCGCAATACCGCTCTCGCCACCCCCTTCTGGCACGCGACGAATGCGATCGAGATAAGGTCTGAAAGCTTTGTCATTGAGATGCAACGTGCCGCGTGCGCGCTCAGGCATATGCTCGGGCGGCGTATCAAACCAGAAATCGGCTTCGACCTCATGCAGAACAATTTCTGCATTGGGAAACATCGCCATGCCTGCATCATCCACCAGACCACCAAAATGATCTTTATGGACATGGGTGAGATAGATGGCGCGGATATCGGCATGTGACACGCCGGTCTCGGCAAGGCGCGCATGCAAATGGCCGAGCCTGTTGTGCATCATCGTGCCGGTGCCCGCATCGATCAGCACAGGCCCGTCGGGGCGATGCAGCAGAAAGGCATGGCAATCCATGGTCAGCGCCTTGTCGCCACCGGCCGCCGCAATCAGGCGGGTCGCTGCCTCGCGATCACGGGGATCGGGAACCTTGTCGAGGGAGGCATCCAGATCGCCATCGAGCAGAGACGTGATCTCGACATGACCAATTTTGAAGCGGCGCGGCATCGGGCTCTCCCTGTTTTTTGTCTTTGGAGGAGCTTGAGCCGGAACCGGCGTCTCGTAAAGCCCTCCCCTTTTTGGGATCGTGGTAAATAATTCGGAAACGAAAGCCCCCTATGGTCTCAAGCTTCGAATCGCCTCGACCGGGCGTTGAGACATCGGGAGTGGTTTTGGCTGTGTTCAAGCATTCAGCAGCGAAGGCGAGAGTGACGCCGCTCGCCCCCATCGGGCGGCGCGATGTCTTTTGCTCGCCCGGACAAATCATCCGCACGCTTGTTCTCTTCGCGCTGTTTTGCGCAGGCCTCATGATTGCAGTGACCGCCAACGCCCGCGCGCAAGAGGCAGCCCCTGTCAGCGACGCACAATTCAAAAGCTTTGTGGCCGAGCTTTGGCCCGATGCGCGCAAAGCCGGCGTCTCGCGCGCTACATTCGATGCCGCCCTTGGCGGTCTCAAGCCCGACCCGTCTGTGATTGCCATCACGGGCAAGCAATCCGAATTTGTGAAGCCGATCTGGCATTACATTGGCAGCGCCGTCTCGGCCCAGCGGCTTGAACGCGGCAATGCGCGCGCCAAAGAAGTCGATTCATTTCTGGCACGCATCGAAAGCAAATATGGCGTTGATCGCTATGTCGTGCTGGCCGTCTGGGGCATGGAAACCAATTACGGCGGCTTTTCCGGCAAGATGAATGTCGTGCGCTCGCTCGCCACATTGGCGGCTTCCGGCTATCGCGGCACATTCTTCCGCGATGAGCTGATTGTCGCGCTGCAGATTCTGGAGCAAGGCCATATCGAGCCCGAGAACATGTTGGGCTCATGGGCGGGCGCTATGGGCCAAACCCAATTCATGCCCTCCAGCTTCATGAAATATGCGGTTGATTGGGATGGTGACCGCCACAAAAACATCTGGACCAGCACACAAGATGCGCTCGCCTCCACCGCCAATTTTCTCAGCGCGCATGGCTGGGTGCGTGATTGGACCTGGGGCTATGAAGTCATTCTGCCGCAGGGCTTTTCGCTACTGAAACATGAGCCCAATGTGGATCGTCCCTTTGCCGATTGGGCCCGCGCTGGCGTCAAAATCGCTGACGGCAGCGACATGCCACGCCAAGGTGAGGCGAGTTTGCTCTTGCCAGCCGGCAAATCCGGTCCGGCATTTCTTGTCACCGCCAATTTCCAAGCGATCAAATCTTACAACACATCGACAGCCTATGCGTTGGGTGTCGCGCTCCTGTCTGATAGGTTAGCGGGCGGCGATGCGCTCACTGGCAAATGGCCGCTCAATGAACGCATGCCGGATGCGGATCAATCGCTCGAGCTCCAGAAACATCTGGTGCGCATGGGCTATGACATCGGCAAACTGGACGGAAAGATTGGCGAGAAAGCGCAAAGCGCCATTCGCCAATATCAGCGCAAGCGCGGTCTCGAGCCGGACGGCTTTGCGAATATGGCGCTTCTGGAACACATGCGCCGCAGCCATTAAGGCCGATCGCCCGTCATTACGAGCGAAGCGAAGCAATCCAGATAGCCTCACATGAAGACTGGATTGCTTGCGCTTGCAAGATACCGGCTTAGCGCGGCAGGACGGTTTGACCCATCAGGAATTTATCGACCGAATGGGCTGTCTGGCGGCCTTCGCGGATGGCCCAGACAACGAGTGACTGGCCACGGCGCATATCGCCGCAAGCAAACACTTTTTCCTTCGTCGACTTGTAGCTGACCGTGTCGGCAGCAACATTGCCGCGATTGTCGAGCTTCACGCCGAGCTTGTCGATCAGGCCTTCCGAGATCGGCGCCACAAAGCCCATGGCGAGCAACACGAGATCAGCCTTGATCTCGAATTCCGTGCCGGGAATTGCCTGGAATTTGCCATCGACGCGCACGCATTTCAGCGATTTCACCGCGCCATTCTCGCCCGTGAACTCAACCGTATTCACGGCAAAGTCACGCTCCGCACCTTCTTCATGCGACGAAGACGTGCGCATTTTGAGCGGCCATTCGGGCCAAGTGAGCAGCTTGTTTTCCTTCTCGGGGGGCTTGGGCATAATTTCGAGCTGCGTCACCGACAGCGCGCCTTGGCGCACAGAGGTGCCGATGCAGTCAGAGCCCGTGTCACCACCACCGATGACCACAACATGCTTGCCCGACGCCAGAATCGGCGCATTGCTCGTCAGCGGCTCTTTCGACACGCGACGATTCTGCTGCGGCAGGAAATCCATGGCGAAATGCACGCCGGCCAATTCGCGGCCGGGGATCGGCAGATCGCGCGGCTTTTCAGAACCGCCCGCCAAAATCACGGCATCATGGCTGTTGACCAGATCGTCCACATTCAGCGTCACGCCGACGTTGACGTTGTAATGGAAGGTCACACCCTCACCTTCCATCTGCTTGACGCGACGGTCGATGAGCTGCTTTTCCATTTTGAAGTCAGGAATGCCATAGCGCAGCAGACCACCAGCGCGGCCCTGCTTTTCATAGACATGCACATCGTGGCCGGCGCGCGCGAGCTGCTGGGCTGCAGCAAGACCTGCAGGGCCGGAGCCCACAATGGCAATCTTCTTGCCGGTCTTGTGCGATGGCACTTCCGGCTGCAGCCAGCCTTCCGACCACGCACGATCGACAATCGCACATTCAATCGACTTGATCGTCACCGGCTGGTCGGTGAGGTTCAGCGTGCAAGAGGCTTCGCACGGCGCCGGGCAAACACGACCGGTAAATTCCGGAAAATTATTGGTCGAGTGCAGGTTGCGCGAGGCTTCTTCCCAATTGTCGTTGTAAACCAGATCATTCCAATCGGGGATCTGGTTATTCACCGGGCAGCCATTGTGGCAATAAGGAATGCCGCAATTCATGCAACGCGCGGCCTGATCCTTTGTC
>CANGRU010000124.1 GCA_947456315.1 Beijerinckiaceae bacterium
CGCAATGACGAGCCTAGTGCCCGATCGTTTCTTGTCCCGATGCCGCCTGAATGGCGGCCACAATATTATGATAGCCCGTGCAACGGCACAGATTGCCTTCCATGCCGTGGCGGATTTCGTCTTCGGTCGGCTTCGGAATCTTGTTCAACAGATCCACCGAGCGCATCACCATGCCGGGTGTGCAGAAGCCGCACTGCAACCCGTGATGCACATGAAAAGCTTCTTGCACGGGGTGCATTTTGTCACCCTTGGCCAGCCCCTCAATCGTCGTGACCTCGCCACCATCGGCTTGCGCGACGAGCATGGTGCAGCTCTTCACCGCGTCGCCATTGAAGATGATCGTGCAGGCGCCGCATTGGGTCGTGTCACAACCCACATGCGTGCCAGTGAGGCGCAGATGTTCGCGCAAAAATTTCACCAAGAGCGTGCGCGGATCAACCTGCGCTGTGACTTTCTCGCCATTGATCGTGAGAGAAATGCTGAGCATCACTTCTTGTCCTTGCCTTCAACCTTGCGTACGGGCGTTTCCGGATTGAGCCCCGCGCGGCGGCGACCATAGGTGTTTTCGCCATTCTTCAGCCAATCACCCTTGGCGGCATTTTGCGCGAATGTGTCCCAATCGGGCGACCAGTCACCCAGATCATACCCATGCCAAGGCGCTTTCACCGAGAGGCGGCCGAGGTTCAGCTCCTCCCAGATCTTTTTGGAATTTTCCATATATTCCTTCGCGGGCAGTGCCAGCGGCGGCATGGTGTGTTTCAGTGTGAGATCCATCAACAAAGTGGAATCTCCGCCTGCACCCGATTTCGGCCCATGACCACCCGAGCGATGGGGCACGATCAAAATATCTTCAATCGGATTGGCGCGGTAAGCGAGCGACCAGAAGATCGCATCGGTATTGTGCAGATCAATATCTTCCGAGACGGCAATCACAACCTTGCCGCATTGCGCTTGCAAGGACGCTGCCCCCTGCAGGCCACGCCAGACTTCCGTCTGCGGCGCACCATGCGCAAATTGCAGGAAGAGAACCTTGCGCAAATTGGTCAGCGGCTCATGCATCACAACCTTTTTGATGCCGCGAATTTCGAGCTGGTTTTTCAGATGCGCGAAGTAAAGCGCTTCATAGGCGCTCTTTTTCAGAATGGAGCTTTCTGAAGGCGTCACTTCCGACAGAATGGTCGTGAAGACCGCATTCTTCTTATGCGTGATGGCGGTCACCACCATCGACATGTTGAAATCTTCCAGAGCGACGTGACCATGGCTTTCGCCGAAGGGGCCTTCGGGCTCCAGCATTTCCGTGTCGATATAGCCTTCGACCACGATTTCCGCGTCCGCCGGAATCTCGAGATCGACTGTCTTGCATTTGGTCACGCGCAGAGCACGACCCGCCAGACCACCAGCCACCGCCATTTCATCTTGGCTAGTCGAGAGTTTCTGCGGACCCGTAAACATGACGACCGGCGCGCAGCCGACCACAATGGCGACCGGCATCGGCTTGCCGAGCTTCTGGTATTTCAGCCAGTGCAGATACCCACCCGCACCGCCAAGGCGCGAGGCCATGCGCACGCCCAAGCGGTTCTCCGCCTTCAGACCCGCACGATAGGTGCCCATATTGCGCACGCCGGTTTCGGGATCTTTCGTCACCACGCAGGTGGCGGTCAGATAGGGGGCGGCATCAAAGCCCGGGGTCGAGATCGGCACCGGCAGACGCGACAGCCCCTTGCCGGGCTTCGTTAGCTCGTCGCCCGTGATGACAACATCATGGCAGGGTGCGGTTTCGATATATTCCGGCGGGATCGGATGGTCGATGGCGTGCATCCAGATGTCGCCCAGCTCTTCGACCGGAACGCCCATGCCGGCGGCATAAATGTCTTCCGAGCCAGCCAGAGCGCCACAGACGACCGGCATGTCGTATTTTTCGCCCTTGGAGCCCACCACATTGGTGAACAGGAAAGCCTTGCGCTCGCTCTCGGGATAGCCGCCGACAAACTGCCAGCGCATCAATGGGTGGAGCTCGGTGTCCTTGTTGATCGGGCGGTCGATGCGCACCAAGAGGCCGCGCTCCTCGAGCAGCGCCAGATGTTCCTGAAAGTCAGCGGGGGCACTCCGGCGCTGGTCCTTGGTCATTGTTCCAAAACCCTTTTTAGCGGGGTGTGGAAGTCACCCCATTCGGTTGCTTTGGTATATACAATAGTCTAGCGAAGCAACCAGCGGACGGGCAAAAGCCCACCCCAAAACAGACCCCCAGCGGGGCCGGATTGGTACCAGGGAATATCGGGCATGAATAAGCAGGTCTCTTCGGAATTCTCCTCCATCGGCAAGCCGATGCGCCGCAATGAGGATCAGCGCCTGCTCACCGGCCAAGGCCGCTTCACCGACGATTTCACGCTTCCCAACCAATCCTATGCGGCCATGGTGCGCTCGCCCCATCCCCATGCGCGTATCGTCAAGATCGATACGGATGCCGCGCGCGCCATGCCGGGCGTGCTCGGCATTTTTACCGGCGCTGATGTGGCTGCCGATGGCCTGAAGCCCATCCCGCATGATCCGGTGCCCAAGACCAAATATGACATGAAGCTCACCGGCCCGAACGGCACGCCGATCTTCATCGGCCCGCATATGCTGCTGCCCGCCGACAAGGCCCGCCATGTGGGCGAGGCTGTTGCCATTGTTGTGGCCGAAACCGAAATGCAGGCGATGGACGCCGCCGAAGCCGTAGACGTCACTTGGGAGGTCCTGCCCTTCGTTACCGACCAGCGCGAAGCGATCCAGCCCGGCCATGAAGCGGTCTGGAACGAAATCCCAGACAATTGCTTTGTCGACACCGTGTTTGGCGATGTCGCCGCCACCAATGCCGTTTTCGCCAAGGCCGCGCATGTGGTGGCGATGGATATCTACATTCCGCGTGTCACGGGCGTCACCATCGAGCCGCGTGCGGCTTTGGGGGATTATGATGCCGCCACGGGCCGCTATCTGCTCCATTGCGGCGGCGGTGGCGCGGTGCGCCAGAAGAACGAGCTGGCGCTTGTGCTCGGCGTCGAGCCTGATCAGGTGCGCGTCTGCACCTTTGACGTGGGCGGCAATTTCGGCACCAAGAACCGCGTCTATGTCGAGTATGGTCTGGTCATGTGGGCTGCCAAAAAGGTTGGCCGTCCGGTCAAGCACACCTGCTCACGCACGGAAGCGTTTCTGACCGATTATCAGGGCCGCGATCTTGCCGTTCATGCAGAGCTGGCTTTCGATCCGTCCGGCAAGATTCTCGCCATGCGGTCGGACAATATGTCCAATGTCGGTGCGCGATGCGTGTCGCTCTCACCCTTGGGCAAGGGCTCGGGGCTGATCACCGGCTCTTATGACATTCCGGTTGCAACCTTGCGCGCGCGGGCGGTGTTCACCAACACCATGCCAACGCAAGCCTATCGCTCGTCGGGCCGTCCGGAAGTGAATTTCGTGATTGAGCGTTTGATGGAACGCGCCGCCGATCAGCTCAAAATGGACAAGATCGAATTGCGCCGCAAAAATCTCGTGGCGCCCAACCAATTCCCCTACACCAATGCGGTCGGCGCCACTTATGACAGCGGCGAATATGAAAAGAATATGGATTGGGCGCTCGATATTGCCGACTGGAAAGGCGCCGAGGCCCGCCGTGCGGAAGCCAAGGCGCGTGGCAAGCTCTATGGCGTCGGCATGGCCAATTATGTCGAAAGCTCCATCGGCTCGCCCAAAGAGCGCACCGAGATCACCATCCATGCGGACGGCAAAGTCTCTTGCGTGATCGGCACGCAGCCGTCGGGCCAAGGCCATGAGACGAGCTTCGCGCAGGTTGTGGCCGATCTCTGCCATGTACCGGTTGAGAGCGTCACCATCATTATCGGCGACACGGATATTGTCAGTGTCGGCGGTGGCTCGCATTCGGGCCGCTCCATGCGCCATGCGGGCACCGTCATTTCAAAAGCCTCCACTTTGCTCATCGAAAAGGGCAAGGCGATTACCGCTCATGTGCTGGGCAAGAAGAAAGACGACATCACCTTCGAAGATGGCCGCTTCCATCATGGAGCGACCAACCGCTCTTTCTCCATGTTCGAACTGGCGAAAGAAGCAGCCAACGCCAGCTTGCCGGATGATTTGAAAGATGGTCTTGCCATTGGTCTCACCAATGAAATGCATGAGCCCGTCTTCCCCAATGGCACGGCCATTTGCGAAGTCGAAATTGATCCCGACACAGGCTGGATCGATCTCAAGCGCTATGCCACGGTCGATGATGTGGGCCGCTGCATCAATCCGCTCATCGTGCATGGCCAGACGCATGGCGGCATTGCGCAGGGCGTTGGACAGGCCATGTTCGAATTGTTCGAGCTGAATGAAGACGGCCAGCCGGTGGCTGCCTCCTTCATGGATTACGGCATGCCGCGCTTCGACAATATGCCGTCCTTCCGCACCGAGATTGCACAAGTGCTCTCGCCCACCAATCCGCTCGGCATCAAGGCCGGTGGTGAAGGCGGCACGACGCCGGCACTCTCCACCATCGTCAATGCGGTAGTCGATGCGCTGAAAGTTTACGGCGTTGACGACATTGAAATGCCCGTCACGCCACTGAAGATTTGGCAGGCCATTCAAAACGCGAAACACACGTGAGCCGTCCTTGCGAGCGGAGCGAAGCAATCCAGAAAGCCACACGTGAGGCCTTCTGGATTGCTTCGCCTTCGGCTCGCAATGACGGACGAGAATTGAATCAGGGAGAAAACATATGACAACGCAAATCGACATCATCAATTTCCCCGGTGCGCCGAACCTGCCGATCTTTGTCGCGCAAGATAAGGGCCTGTTTGAAAAGGCTGGCGTCACCGTCAATCTGACAACGACCCCCTCCTCCGCTTTTCAGGCCGAGAATCTCGCCAACGGAAAGTTCCAGATTGCCGGCACGGCCTTCGACAATGTCGTCGCCTATCGCGAAGGCCAGGGCGCGGTGAAACTGCCCGAGACGCCTGACTTCATCGCCTTCATGGGCGCCACACAGGTGGAGCTGGCTTTCATCACCGCACCCGATCTTGCCACTTACGCAGATCTCAAGGGCAAGTCGCTGGCGCTCGACGCGCTCTCGACCGGCTTTGCTTTCGTGCTCTACGACATGCTGGAAAAGAACGGGCTGACCAAGGCTGATTATTCCATGGTGCCGGTGGGTGCCACGCCGCAGCGTTGGGAAAGCGTCAAGGCTGGCGAGCATGTCGGCACGTTGACCATCGAGCCGTTCACCTCCATTGCGCGCAATCAGGGTTTCAAAGTGCTGGATACGTCGAGCAATCTGTTTGCCGATTATCAGGGCGGCTCATTTGCTGCGAGCCGCGCTTGGGCGCAACAGAATCCGGAAAGCGTGAAGGGCTTCATCAAGGGCTATCTCGACGGCCTCGCCTGGACGCTCGACCCCGCCAACCGTGAAGAAGCGACCAAAATCCTTCTGGAGCGTATGCCCGAGATCAAGCCGCCGGTGGCTGGTGCGGTGATGAACTCGCTGCTGTCACCAAAGTCCGGCCTGACGCCAAAGGCTGCCATGCTGATGAAGGGTGTCGACACGGTTCTCGCGCTGCGCTCGAAATATGGCACAGGCGGCACGCTCAGCGAGCCCAACAAATATATTGATCTGACCTGGTACAATCAGGTCGTGTGATCACCCTCTCCCAGAGGGAGAGGGTCGCTGCACGCAAGTCGGGCCTGCCCGACTTGCGCATAACTATGTCGAAGTCGGCAACAGCCGACTTCGATGCA
>CANGRU010000125.1 GCA_947456315.1 Beijerinckiaceae bacterium
ACCGCCAACTCAACGAGCTCGACAAAATGACGCGCGAGCAACAGCAATTGCGCGATGAAACATTCCGTAATCGCCAGCAGCAAGGCGAGAATGAAAGCCAGGGCGATGACAAGCAGCGCCAGCAAGATTTGCAACGCCGCCAAGAAACATTGCGCGAACGCCTCGAAGAGCTTCAGCGCCGCATGAAACAATTCGGTCAAAAGGGCGAAGAAGGTTTCGACGAAGCCGAACAGGCCATGCGCGAGGCTGAAAAAGGTCTGGGGCAGGGCGGTGACCAAGGCCGCGACGAAGCGGTTGATGCGCAAGGGCGCGCGCTGGAGGGATTGCGCAAGGGCGCACAATCCATGGCCCAGCAAATGCAGCCCGGTGAAGGGGAAGGCCAGCAAGCAGGCCCCGGCGACCCGAATGGCAAGATGCGCGAGGGCCGCGGCCAACCCAATCCCGACCCTTTGGGCCGGGAATCCCGGGATCGCTCTTATAATCCCCAGAGCCGCTATGACCCCCAAGGCGTACCGGCCGCTGAGCGCGCCCAGCGCGTGCTGGAAGAATTGCGCAAACGCTTCAGCGATCCATCCCGCCCACGAGAAGAACTCGACTATCTGGAACGGCTTCTGCGTCGCTACTGATGAAATAAAGGCACAAGCGGCCTTGCCGGATGGCCCTTCGCGTTCTAGGTCCGGTGGATCGAACGTGTCGCACAGACCATCAGGTCCTTCATCATGTCCATCACCACATCAAATTACATTGTTCTGACCGCAACGCTTGCGGTTGCGGTCGTACTTTTTGGCGGCCTGATCAACATGATGCGCGGGGGTAGCGCCAATCTGTCGCAGACGCTGATGCGCTGGCGCGTGGGTCTGCAATTCGTGGCGATTCTGGTCATTATGGGCGTGCTGTGGCTGCGCAGCTGAGGGGATTAGCATGGTCGTTCTGAACCGCATTTACACCCGCACGGGTGATCAGGGCACAACGGCTCTGGGCACCGGCGAGCGCCGCCCGAAATATGATCTGCGCATCGAATCCTATGGCACGGTGGACGAAACCAATGCCGCCATCGGCATGGCGCGTCTGGCAACAGCAGAATCAGACCCCGAGCTCGATGCCATGCTGAGCCGTATCCAGAACGATCTTTTCGATCTGGGTGCCGATCTGTGCACGCCAGAAACCAGCCAAAAGCCCGAATGGGAGCCTTTGCGTATTCTCCAAAGCCAGGTGGACCGGCTGGAGAGCGAAATCGACGCCATGAACGCCGAGCTTGAGCCGCTGCGCTCCTTTGTCCTGCCCGGCGGCTCGCCTGCCGCAGCTGCCCTGCATCTGGCGCGCACCATCAGCCGGCGCGCCGAGCGGCTCATGGTGGAGCTGGCGGCCCAGCCCGTAGAGGTGGTGGCTGACCCCGCCCTCAAATATATCAATCGCCTGTCCGATTTCCTGTTCGTGGCCTCGCGCTATGCCAATCGGCAGGCGGGGGGCGATGTTCTCTGGGTGCCGGGTAAAAATCGCTGATCTACGCCTATGTGGCGGTGCAGCAATCAATTGACTCAGATGATGGCGGGAATTACCAAAAAAGCTCGCTTGAGCGCCGCTGTCTTTGGTCGGCAGTTCTGACGCGCCTCGCCGTTCCGGCTCAGGGAGCCCCGTCATGAAGATACTCGTGCCCGTCAAACGGGTGGTCGATTACAACGTCAAAATCCGCGTCAAATCTGACGGGACAGGCGTCGAACTCGCCAATGTCAAAATGTCGATGAACCCGTTCGACGAAATCGCCGTTGAAGAGGCGTTGCGTCTGAAAGAAGCGGGCAAAGCCAGCGAAGTCATCGTCGTCTCGATCGGACCAGCCCAAGCTGCCGAAACCATTCGCACCGGTCTGGCCATGGGCGCTGATCGCGGCATTCTGGTCAAGACAGACGCGCTGGTTGAACCGCTCGCTGTGGCCAAAATCCTCAAGGCTGTGACGGAGGCGGAAGCACCGGGCCTCGTCATTATGGGCAAGCAAGCCATTGATGATGATTGCAACCAGACCGGCCAGATGCTGGCCGCACTTCTGGGCTGGGGCCAAGGCACTTTCGCGTCCAAGGTCGAACTGGCCGACGGCACCGTCGATGTGACGCGCGAAGTCGATGGCGGGTTGCAGACCGTGACCTTGAAGCTTCCGGCCATCGTGACAACTGATTTGCGTCTCAACGAGCCGCGCTATGCTTCGCTGCCCAACATCATGAAAGCGAAGAAAAAGCCGATCGATGAAAAGACGCCTGATGATTTTGGCGTCAACATCGCGCCGCGTCTCAATGTGCTGAAGACATCCGAGCCGCCGGGCCGCAAGGCCGGTGTGAAAGTTGCCGATGTCGCAGAACTTGTTTCGAAACTCAAGAATGAAGCGGGAGTGCTGTGATGACGACGCTTCTTCTCGCAGACATCACCAAAGGCCAGCTTGGCGATGCCACAGCCAAAGCCCTGACAGCCGCACGCGCGCTTGGCGCGCCTGTGCATATTCTGGTTGCTGGCGACAATGTTGATGCAGCGGCACAAGCTGCAGCCAAACTCGATGGCGTTGAAAAAGTGCTTGTGGCCAGCGGCTCTGCTTACGCGCATGGACTTGCTGAACCACTCGCAGCTTTGATTGTCTCGCTGGGTGGCAATTACACGGCCCTTGTCGCTTCAGCGACATCGACAGCCAAAAATGTCATGCCGCGCGTTGCTGCTTTGCTCGATGTGATGCAGCTGTCAGAAATCACCAAAGTGATTTCATCAGACACATTTGAACGCCCGATCTATGCTGGCAATGCGATCCAGACCGTTCAATCAACGGATGCCAAAAAAGTCATCACCGTGCGCACAGCTGCTTTCGCGGCCACAGGCACGGGTGGTGCGGCGACGATTGAGCAAGCCACTGGCACAGCTGACCCCGCCGTCTCCACTTTCAAAGGCGAAGCTTTGCAAGCCTCGGATCGTCCGGAGCTGACATCGGCCAAGATCATCATCTCGGGTGGTCGCGCCATGCAGAATGCGGATAATTTCAAAACCTATATCGAGCCGATTGCTGACAAGCTTGGCGCGGCCATGGGTGCCTCACGCGCCGCTGTTGATGCAGGCTATGCGCCCAATGATTGGCAGGTTGGCCAGACCGGCAAAGTGGTGGCGCCCGAGCTCTATATTGCGGTCGGCATTTCCGGCGCGATCCAGCATCTCGCAGGCATGAAAGATTCCAAGGTGATCGTCGCGATCAACAAGGATGAGGATGCGCCGATCTTCCAAGTGGCCGACTATGGCCTTGTGGCGGATCTGTTCACGGCTCTCCCGTCTCTCGCAGCCGAGCTCGACAAAGGCTAAGACTGGTCTGGACGTGGGGCGTGCTTCGCCTATGATGTTCTGAATAATGTTCTGGGACGGACCAAAATGAGCTTCGAAATTCGTAAAATCGGCATTGTCGGCGCTGGCCAAATGGGCAGCGGCATCGCTCAGGTCTGCGCACAGGCGGGCATGGAAGTGCTGATCAACGATGTTTCGGCTGATCGCATCAATGCCGGGCTGGCAACCATCAACGGCAACCTGCAGCGCATGCAGGCCAAAGAGCAGTTGAGCGACGCTGACCGCCAAAAGGCTATGGACCTCATCCGCCCCGCCAATGCATTCGAAGATTTTGCCGATTGCGACCTCATCGTCGAGGCAGCCTCGGAAAATGAAGAGGTCAAGCGCAAGATTTTCATGCGCCTGTGCCCGGTGTTGAAGCCCGAAGCCATGCTGGCCTCCAACACATCCTCGATTTCGATCACGCGCCTCGCATCCGTGACGGATCGCCCGGAGCGTTTTATCGGCATCCATTTCATGAACCCGGTGGCGCGTATGCAGCTCGTCGAGCTGATTCGCGGCATTGCGACGGAAGATTCGACCTTCGAATCCGCCCGCCGGTTCATTGCCAAGCTTGGCAAGACATCGACTGTCTCCGAAGATTTTCCGGCCTTCATCGTCAACCGCATCCTGCTGCCGATGATCAATGAGGCGATCTATACGCTTTATGAAGGCGTGGGCTCGGTGGAAGCCATCGATACTGCTATGCGTCTGGGCGCCAATCATCCGATGGGCCCCTTGCAGCTTGCCGATTTCATCGGTCTCGACACATGTTTGTCGGTGATGCAGGTCCTTCATGAAGGCTTGGCCGATTCGAAATATCGCCCCTGCCCGCTGCTTGTGAAATATGTCGAGGCTGGCTGGTTGGGACGCAAATCCCAGCGCGGCTTCTATGATTATCGCAGCGGGACACCTGTTCCGACCCGCTGATTGCGGTGGACAGGCAGCCTGCGACGCTTCGCCTCGCAAAGGCCCCCCGCTTTAATCGCTTCACAAGACTGTCATTCCAAGAATAGACTATCCCTGCGTGGATGATTTGGTCGGCGCTGTGCCGGCCTCAACTCAGCGAGGGGTGTCCGGTTTGACGGTTCACTTCCATTCGAATGTTTCGCCGGAATCCTGTCCGGCCTTGGTGCTCAATGCGGATTTTCGTCCGTTGAGCTATTACCCGCTCTCGCTCTGGTCCTGGCAGGACACGATCAAGGCCGTGTTCCTCGAGCGCGTGAACATTGTCTCGCATTACGACAAGATGATTCGAAGCCCCACCTTCGAAATGCGTTTGCCCTCTGTCGTCTCTCTCAAAACCTATGTGAAGCCTTCTCGTCAGCCCGCCTTCACACGCTTCAATGTGTTTCTGCGCGACCGCTTCACCTGCCAATATTGTTCCTCGCATGAAGATCTCACATTCGACCATGTGATCCCGCGCTCGAAAGGTGGCCTGACGACATGGGAAAATGTGGTTGCGGCTTGCTCCCCCTGCAATTTGCGCAAAAGTGATCGTCTTCCCGACGAAGTGCATATGTGGCCCGCACATAAGCCCTATCAACCCTCCGTGAACGATCTGCATCAAAACGGACGGTTGTTCCCGCCGAATTTCCTTCACGACAGCTGGATCGATTACCTCTACTGGGATTCAGTCCTCGAACCGTGATCGAACTATATCTGCTTTGACCCTTGCCGTGGCGACAAGAGCCCATACACTGTGGGTATGTTTTCTCGCCTCATGCTCACCTTCATCGGTCTTGCCTGCGCAAGCGCTGCCGCACTTGTGTTTCTGCCGCTTGCGGTGATTTTTGATCCGCTCGTGCAGCAGGTGGCCAGCCAGGTTCCCGCGGACCACTGGCTCGACATTCTCTGGGATTTGTTCTCGGACGAAAATCCAGACGACACATTTGCAGCCGTGCTGCAGCTCACTTGGGCTGTAGGTGTGCTGGTGTGCATTTTGCCGGTGACGGTCACCGCCCTGCTGGGTGCCGGTGGGCAGGTGCGGACATTTGCTTTTTATGCGGGGGCGACAGGTGTGCTTGCCGCTGCCATTCCATGGATCTTGCGCAGCAGCCGCATGGCTGAGCGGGCACTGCAACCCTCTTCAGCCGAAGCCCATCTCACGGTCATTTTGTTTTTGACGGGCGCTTTGGCGGGCAGCGTTTTCTGGCTGATTGCAGCGCGCGATGCAGGCCTGAGACGGCCTGCCAAAGGATGGATGTCCGATCAAAGCAAAGGATAAGTGGCCTCGACAACATAAGGGCCGCCACCAACGGAATCCTTGGCTGAAAACAAAGCGAAACGTTGCGCCACGAAACTGCGCGTCAAAAACAATCCGCTCTGTTCCATATGGCGTGCCAGCTCCGCTGCACTGGTGCCGCGCAACCGAGCCAATGTAACATGAGGCGTATATTTGCGTG
>CANGRU010000126.1 GCA_947456315.1 Beijerinckiaceae bacterium
AGGTTCTATTTTGAGCGCAAACGACCTCGAATTGCGCCCAGTGAACGTGTCGCCCGGGGCAACAGCCATCAAATCCGTTGAGGATGCGGTTGGTCTTCGGCTGGCCTCGTCCGTCGGGCCTGGGCTGCCACTGACCACACGGCATGTCATGAGAACCCCGTCCGTACTTAAAGGGGAAAATGTAACTCTGCTCGCAAATGGGTCGGGTTTCGAGATTTCTATCCCCGGCCGTGCCGAGCAGGATGGATTTGAGGGGGATGTGATCACGGTGCGCAATGTGCGCTCGGGATCCGCCCTGAAAGGCAGGATCGGGAAGGGGAAGATGATTTCGGTCCTGGAACTATAAAAAAAGCGTCTTCAACCGGCTCGAACGCTAAAGTTTGGCGCGTTCGAACCGTCTTAGTCCCTGTGAGAGGTGTAGAACAATGATTGATGGCATCCGCCAAAACCTGACCTACCTGGAACCTGGTGCCCGCAAGGGCGCCAAGGCCGATGGTGGCAAACAGGTTGCTTCTTCCTCCGCCAGCAACTCCTCATCAGGAGCGATCGGGGCTGAGATCGTCGAGATCAGTGCTTCGGGACAGGCCGCCGTTGGCGCGCCGCTCGACCGCACCAAGATCGACCAGATCCGCACAGCCATTCGCAACAATGCCTACCCGATCGATTACGACAAGCTGGCCGATTCCATGATCGAACAGCTTACGGGGGGTGGGCAGACGACGGAGTAAAGCTCGTGACGTCAGTCCAAAACTCTTCGGATCTCCTGGCTCTGCGTGAAGTCTTCGCGCAGCTTGGCCGGGCTATTGCCGTTTCTGATCTTTCGGGCGTCGAAGCGTCCACCGAGGCCTTGCGCCGGTTTCTGGCTACAGAAGGCCCGGCTAAACGTAGCTCGGTTGATCGAGACCTTGTCGAACAATTGGATCTTGCCAGTGCAGATGTGGCGGCTTTGCTCGCCTCTCGGCTGCGCGCTTACGACAGTGCCATTTCGGCCTGGCGTGAAGCGGAGGAAGTAAAATGAACATTTCACTTGAAATGGCTGTTATGGCCGTCATCTTTTTTGCCGCTCTGGCTGCGCAGGGTTTTTATGCCAGCCGTCGTGAGAAGCGTCTGTCGGCACGTCTTCATGCGCTCGCTTTCCGTATTGAAAAGGCAGAGCTTGATGCTGAGCGTCAGCGCGGCGTCATGGGCAAGATTTTCGCACAGCGCGAAAAGGATATTGAGACCAAGATCCGCCAGACGGGGTCTGACCTCAAGCGTGTCGAAATGCAGATGCGCAGCCCGGAGCGTGAAGCATCGGAATCGGTTGAGCTTGCCATTCAGTTGGCGCGTGCTGGCGAAAAGCCGGAACAAATCGTGCGTAAGACCGGCTTGTCAGCCGATATTATCGATACGATTTCCGCATTGCATGCAGGCCGTTTGCGCCACTGAATTGTGTGCAACAAGATCAAGTCGCCGGGCTGGCTGAGCCCTCGGCGACTTCTTCTGTTGGCAAGACAGGCGGGAGCCCCGCTCTGATGCGGCGCACGCGAGCCGCAGTTTCCAATTCAAGGCTAGCTGCATCTGATCCCGTGGCGATTTGATAGCGACCACGTGGCACATAGCCTTGACGCTCGGATGCCTCCCGCATCATTGACGCACCACCAAACAGAGCAGCAGCCACGCTAACCAGATAGGCCATGGCAAAGGTCACAGCGCCTTCATTCAAGCCCACACACCAGACCAGAACGATGGCTGTGAGCATCTGCCAATTACGAAAGCGCGTGTAGAGCAAAGGCGGCACAATCGCCCAGACCGGCGATATGTGATCAGGCACAAGCATCATTTCGCCGGTTGTCTGAATGCCACCCCAATATTGAGGCCATTGAATACCTGTCGGGATGGTGATGTCCTCAAGAGGCTTCGCAGGTTCAAAATTGGCCCCTTCAACACCCTCGGCATAGGCAAGACGAAAGGCCGTATTGCCACGGATAATAAAAAGCCAGTCCGTGCGTTTGACCGAAACCAGCAGATCATTATCCGCGATAATGTCTTTGGGCGGATAGGCGCCAAATGAGATGATGTGATCACCCGCAATCAAACCAATGCGTTCAGCCTGCGTATAGCGGTTGACCTTGGTGACTTGAACAACATCGTCAAATGTCCGCGTTTCGGTTTTCATGATCGTCAGATCTCTGTTTACGGGTAGCGGATCATGTCACGTTCGCGAGCGGCTTCACGTGCTTTGGTGGCTGCAGCACGTTGGGCTGCGCTTGGCGCAGCTGCTGCAGGTTTGGGTGGCGGTGGTGGTGGCGCAACTTGTTTCGTCTGAATCTCACCCACACGCTGAGCAATGACTTTGTTGGCCGCTAAAAGATCATCCAGGTTCTTTTGCAAGGCTGCAATGGCTTTGTCACTCGTGTTGTTCACCGGGGCAGGGGCATTGATCTTATTGGCAAGCGCAGCCTGACCAACAGTCAGAGCCTGAATGGTTTTGCGCAGATCTTCCTGCATGGATTGGGATTCTTTGAGGGATTGGGCTGAGAGCTTGATCGACTCGTCAATCTTCTTGCTGGCAGCCACAAGCCCATTGATCTCGCCTGCAAAGACCGTCAGGGCTTCACGATTGACCTTGGCCGTCGCGTCAAATTCATTATAGGCGCGCTTATAAAAGACAAGCGCACCGAAGACGCCCGCACTGGCAATCGTCAAAATCAGCAGAACGGCATAAATAAGTATTTTGTTGTTGCGATTGTGGCCAGCAATCAATGTCTGCACTTCTGTGCGCAGGCGCTGGATTTCTTGCGCCGAGTCCACAGCTGTGCTTGCTGAGGCAAGGGCCAGTTCGATCGCCTCATCAATAGGTGAGCGGCCTTCTTTAGCTTTTGGTGCTTCGGTCGCCGCAATAACTTCCGCTTCAGCAACAACTGTAGCTGCGACGGGTGTCTCAGCAGGCTTGGCTTCTTGAGCCGGCACGGCCGCTTTTTTGGGGGCTTTGCTCATGGCGTTGCGCTCCTTTTCGGTTCGCTCTGCGCCTCTTTGCGGCTACAGGGAGAACCCGATGATGACATTACGTCGAGGGCTGGAAGCCGTGTCGACTGGAAACCAAAGGCCTTACATGCATAAGGACGTGCAGGTTGGTGTGTGACGCGGAAATAGCGGCAGCCGAAGCAGGACACAGGCGTCATTTCGCTCCCTCCAGCTTGCGACCATTCGTATCGAACTGAAGCTCGTCTGGAACTTCAATATCCGGAATATCACCTTGAGCGCCGGCATTGAGAACAAAACTCAGAACAGTCGCAACAGCGCGATAGAGTTCGCCATGGATCTCGCCGCCGATTTCGCTGGTGTAATAAATGGCACGTGCGAGCAGCGGGATTTCAAGAACCGGGATATTAAGCTCTGCCGCTTTTTCGCGGATCATATGAGCAACCTTGTCGGCGCCCTTTGATACAACCTTTGGTGCCGAACCTTCTTCAAAGTCATATTGCAGGGCTACCGCAAAATGCTCGGGGTTGACGATCACGACCTGAGCACCGGCAATTTTTGTGACAGATTTACGCTGCGCAACTTCTTGCTGAAGTCTGCGGATGCGGCTTTTGATTTCCGGGCTGCCTTCAGATTGTTTGTGTTCGTCTTTGACTTCTTGTCGCGTCATCAAAAGGCGTTGGTTATGTTGATACCATTGCAAAAAGCCGTCGCCGATGCCCAGCAACGCCATTGCGCCCACCAACACCAAAAAAAACATCAAAAATATGCTGCCGCTTTGTTCAACAGCCGTTTCAAAGGGTGTCGATGAGAGTGCCAGAATATCCGGAAGATATAATTGCAGCATCAAATAGCCGACCGTGCCTACGGTCAGCATTTTGAGGACTGATTTGGCAAGTTCAATCAGTGATTTTGGACCAAACATCCTCGACAAGCCAGACGCAGGCGACATGCGACTGCCTTTCGGCAAGATATTGGTCCAGACGAAATTCATGCCGCCCAAACTGATTTGTGTGGCAACGACACCCAAAGCGATTGGAATTGAAAACAGCAGAATGAACAACAATGGGCTGCTGAACCGATCAGCAAGCACATGAATGAGTGGGACATCACGCGCGAGTGGATTGTAAAACTCGAGGCCGAAGCGGAAGTCGCTTATCAGGTCGTTAAAGATACGACGTCCAAAAAACCAGAACTGGAGCGTGCCAATCAGCATGACAACGGCCATGACAAGATCACGCGAAGTCAGCACCTGACCCTGTTCGATGGCTTGTTCGAGCCGTCGGCCTGTTGGTTGTTCGGTCTTTTCTTGGCCGGTTTCCTCGCTCACGCGGGTGCTCCTTTGCCAAGAATGAGGTCACGTACAATGGAGGCGACAGCCTGCAAAAGGCTAGTCATGCCATTTCCGATCGTGGGCAGTGAGACCAACAGGACTGCAAAGCCCCGGAAAATGGTGATGGTGAACCCGATTGAAAAAATGTTCATCTGTGGAGCGACGCGGGTCATAAAGCCGATAATCATATTCGTCAGAAAGACGAGAAACAAAACAGGCGCTGCGATGAGCAATGCTGCAGAAAAAACCAGGCTGCCTGCCTTGACGATGCCGAGATACATGTCTGTGTTGAAATCCAAGCCAATGGGCAAGACTTGATAGCTGGCAGCCAATTGCTTCAGCAGGAGATGATGGCCTTCCGTCACAAGGAAAATCATCGTTAGCAGAATTGACAAAAATTGAGACACAACCGGCGACTGGCTACCTGTTTGAGGGTCAACCATGGCCGCAAAACCAAGGCCCATGGCACCAGCGATCTGTTCGCCAGCGGCGGTAATGGCAGCAAAAGCAAGTTGGAAGATCAACCCGATGGCCAACCCCAACAAAGCTTCACGAGCAATGACGAGGACACCGGTTGGAGAGAGAAGATCAATCTCGGGCACTTTGATGGTTCCAACAATCGCCAAAGTGATTGCAAAGGTCAAAGCAATGCGAATGGGCAGTGTCACGGCAGTTGCCGACAAAATCGGGGCAACAGAAAATAGCGCGCCAACGCGGATCGCCAGCAGCAACAGCGCTACCAGCTCTTTCATCACAATGTCCTGATTAAGCAGGATCATCGATTAACCCTCGCCACTTCAGTGAAAATGAACTGGAAAAGATTTGAAATGGTTGAAATCATGAATGGTGCGGACAGGGCAAGTACACCGACCACAACAATCAATTTTGGAACAAACGTGAGTGTTGCTTCGTTGATTGATGTCGCAGCCTGAAAAACACCAATGATCAGACCGATAATCAAAGAGGCCAGAAGAGCTGGCCCAATGACCATCAGCACACTCAAGACGGTTTCGCGACCGACAATGATGAATTGTTGATATTGCATCTCATCAACCCTTCAAGAAGCTTTCGATGAGGGACGTCACCGTTGCGCTCCAACCATCTACAATGACAAAGAGCAGAAGTTTAAAGGGCAGGGACACGAGTGTGGGAGAGAGCATCATCATGCCAAGCGACATGAGGATACTCGACACCACAATATCGATCACCAGAAAGGGCAGGAAGAGCAGAAAGCCAATGGTAAAGGCCGTTCGCAATTCGCTCATCACAAAAGCTGGAACAATCACTTGCAGGGGAACAGCTTCAGGCGAATCGTAACTTTTATCACCTTGCAATTCAGCCATCAGCAAAAGGTCGCTCTCACGGGTGTGGCGCATCATGAAAGACTTCATCGTCGACGAGGCACGTGTGGCTGCTTCTTCGATTTGAATTTGACCCTGCGTATAGGGTGTAA
>CANGRU010000127.1 GCA_947456315.1 Beijerinckiaceae bacterium
ATCCGACCATCATCTCTTCCACTTTTACTGTGCGCCGCAACAACACTTGACCCTGACATGGCCGCGTGAGCTGGGCGCGGGCGCCATTCGCTTCACAAACCATCTGCACTTTGGCTGCTGGGGCAGCCTGTCACATGCAGGTCGTTGTGTGCCGCTCGGGCGACCCGGGAGGATCCTCCTAAAAGGAAGACCCTGTGATTCCCTTAAGGCCTCAGGCCCATTGGGATGGCCGCAAACTACCCCCAAGCTGGGGCCCGCCTCAAATCACGCTTTGCAACCGTCTGTAACAGTGAATAACAGCTGTTAACGATCCCGGACCAAACCTGAAAAAGCCTTTAAAAACAAAAAATTAGGCCCGCGTCTGGGAAGACGCGGGCCTTGATTTCTTTAATGTTTTTTTAAGCTCTGTGATCAGCTCGACTGGCGGCGCAGGAAGGCTGGAATTTCCAGCTGGTCCTCTTCCGCCGAGCGGGTCTGGGGACCCTGACGGCCGGTCTGATCCAGACCGCCCTGAGGGGCACGCGGAGCCTGGGGCGCCATCGGGCGCTTGCCATATTCCTGATGCACAGGGGCCGGGGCTTGCTGCGGACGCTGAGCAAATTGCTGTTGCGGCGCTTGAGGTTGCGGTGCAGCAGGGCGCGGCGCCAGCGGCGCTTCATCCTGCTTGCCGAGGCCACCGATCAGACGATCGAAGAGCGAGCGGCGGGCCGGTGCAGCCTGATCGCCTTGTGCGCGGATCAGGTCCTGACCCGGACGGGGCAGATCATCGATCGTAGGCATGCGGGGCGTGCGCATCGGCTGTTCAGCGACCGGCGGAATAAAGTGAGCCGGCTGCTGTTGATAGGTTTCCTGACGCGGCGCTTCCTGCTGGAGCGGCGGCATCACGAAAGCGGGCTTTGGCGCGACGGGCTGCAGCTCGACATCATGGTGAGATGGCATCGGGGCTGGCATAGGAGCCGGCATCGGCATGGCAGGAGCTGCTTCAGCAACCGGCGCGGCGGCGATCGGTGCTTCATAAGCAGGAGCCGGAGCGAGCGCAGCCGGGGCAGCCGCCACCGCGACGGGGGCCACCGTCGAGACAGGCTGGGCAAAACCACGCGGCTGTGTCTGCTGACGCAGCTTTTCGGTCACTTCGGCAATGCGATCACCCGTCGTGGTGAAATCACGCGCCATGGCAGGCTGATCAATACCGGTGGCGACAACCGACACGCGGATGATGCCATCGAGAGACTGATCGAAGGTCGCGCCGAGAATGATGTTGGCGTCTTCATCCACTTCCTGACGGATGCGGCTGGCGGCTTCATCAACTTCATAAAGGGTGAGGTCGTTGCCGCCGGTGATCGAGATGAGAAGGCCACGTGCGCCCTTCATCGAGACTTCATCGAGCAGCGGATTGGCAATGGCAGCTTCCGCCGCCAAGATTGCACGACGCTCTCCGGAGGCTTCGCCGGTGCCCATCATCGCTTTGCCCATTTCGCGCATGATGGCGCGCACGTCGGCGAAGTCGAGATTGATGAGACCTTCTTTCACCATCAGATCGGTGATGCAGGCGACGCCCGAATAGAGCACCTGATCGGCCATGGCGAAAGCATCCGCGAATGTCGTCTTTTCATTGGCGACGCGGAAGAGGTTCTGGTTCGGGATGACGATCAGCGTATCGACCGCCTTCTGCAGCTCGGTGATGCCCTGCTCCGCAATGCGCATGCGGCGCTGGCCTTCGAACTGGAACGGCTTGGTGACAACACCCACCGTCAGAATGCCCATTTCACGCGCCATGCGCGCGATGACCGGCGCTGCACCTGTGCCCGTGCCACCGCCCATACCGGCTGTGACGAACACCATATGTGCGCCAGCGAGATGATCGCGAATTTCTTCAGCCGCTTCTTCAGCCGCCGCACGGCCGACTTCGGGCTGCGAGCCAGCGCCCAGGCCTTCCGTCACCTGCAGACCCATCTGGATGATGCGATCTGCACGCGAGGCTGTGAGGGCCTGTGCGTCTGTGTTGGCCACAATGAAGTCCACGCCGATCAGGCCGGACTCAATCATGTTGTTGACTGCATTGCCGCCGGCACCGCCGACACCCGCTACCATGATGCGGGGTTTCAGTTCCCGCAACTCGGGAGCTTTAAGATTGATCGTCATCGTCTGGCCTCTCGACTGATGGGCGGCATGTCCCCCGCCTTGTGCTTCTAATATCGGACTTCTTGAATCGGCCGCCGCGCCGCTTCGGTGATCCGAAGTTTCGTGAACTAGAACGCTGAACTCTTAAAAACTCTCGCGGAGCCAACGTCCCATGCGGGACATGTATCCGTCAGTACCCGTCGCCTGCATCACAACCCGCCGCCGGAGCTCGAAATGTTCGATGCCGGCAACCTGCGGATAGACCAGCAAACCGACCGCCGCCGAGAAGGCGGGGCTCTTTGCTGATTCGGGCAACCCTTGAATACCCAAAGGACGGCCCACGCGCACCTGATTTGAGATAATTTTTCGCGCTGCCTCGGCCATTCCGGTCAATTGTGCAGCTCCACCCGTCAGAACCAGGCGCCGACCGGCTTGGGGCGCAAAGCCCGCAGCTTGTAGGCGGTCCCGAACGAGCTCGAGAATTTCCTCAACTCGCGGCCGAATGATTCGCACAAGATGCGATTTCGGCAGGTGAATCGGATGCTCGCCGTCTTCGCCGACTTGCGCAACAGAAATCGTCTCGCGTTCGTCGGAAGGCGAAGACATGCAGGAGCCATAAAGCGTCTTCAGACGCTCGGCATCCGACAAACGGATCGTCAAGCCTCGCGCAATGTCCATGGTGACATGATTGCCACCAACCGCCACGGCGTCGACATGAGTCAGATGACCGCCCGAGAAGACGCCGATCGTTGTGGTGCCGCCGCCCATGTCGATCAGCGCTGTGCCCATCTCCGCTTCGTCATCGACGAGGGCCGACAGACCGGCCGCATAAGGGGTTGCCACAAGGGCCTCGATGTCGAGGTGGCAGCGCTCGATGGCGAGCATGAGATTGCGCGCCGCCGCCCCATCGGCCGAGACCACGTGCATATCCGCGCCGAGCTGGTCGCCGATCATGCCCTTGGGATCACGAATGCCTTTGCTCTGATCCAGCGAGAAGCCGGTCGGCAATGAATGCAGCAAAGCCCTGCCCTGCTGCTGCGTGCGCGAGGCGGCTGCCTCCAGCACACGATGAATATCAGCGTCCGAGACAGCGTGGCCGCTGACCGGAACCTTGGCATGATAGAGCTGCGAGGTCAGGCGACCGCCCGACAGATTGACGATGACGCTCTCGACCTGGACGCCAGCCATGCGCTCAGCCGCATCCACCGCCAGACGGATGGCGTGTTCGGCCTCTTCCATATCAACGACAGCACCCGCCTTGATGCCGCGTGACCGCTGGTGGCCAATGCCAAGAATGCGGCAACGATGCGTGCGACCACGCAAAGTGTCTGAGGCTTCGGCTGGCATCAGACGTGCGATCAGGCACGCCACTTTCGAGGTGCCAATATCGAGAACAGAGAGAATTGCACTTTTGCGCGCGGACAAAGGACGCATACGCGGTGTCAGGCCATTAAAGCTCAAATCTGGCCTCCCTTGCCGCTTTTCTTGCGGTTCTGTGTTTCAGCGCGTGTAGCAGCGGCATCAGCCGACAAGCGCATCACCATGCGATCTGAGACGCGCAGATCAACCGAGATGATGTCTTTGTCGAGAATCCGCAGCTCGCGGGCATTGCGTGCAAATTGTGCGAAAGCGATTTCAGGCTGGCTTTCGGGGAGCTTGATTTCAAGCCCGCTTTCCAGCTTCACATTCCAGCGGCGACCCGCCACCAGAATGCCGGCGCGCACCTGATCACGCAGATCGCCCGCATTTTCGAGAATCTTCAAAAACTCCGGCACGCGCAGATTGGCATCTTCACCGACCACAAAGGCCTTATGGGTGAGACGCGGATCGGCCAGATTGTCGATCGGTGTGCCCTCTTTCGAGATCACATGGACCTGTCCATCCTTTTGCCACAGCGCATAGGGCTCGCGCTCCTGCACTTCGACGACCAGACGCGAGGGATAAAGCTTGCGGACGCTGACTTCTTTCACCATCGGCACTTCGGCAATGCGCTGGCGAATGGCGGCGGCATCGAGAAACGGCAACGAGTCATGCGTGGTGATGCCCGAGGCAGTCAGCAACTCGTCTTCGGAGATTTCCTTGGCGCCAATGATGGTGACGCCTTCAATGCCAAAGCCCAAAGATTTGGCCAGAAGATCGGAAGGCGCACCAAATTCAGCGACGAACAACTCATATTGGCCACCGCGCAATGCGCCCGCACCAATGACACTTGTCAGGAAAGCCACCACCAGCAGCGTGCCAAAGCCGCGCTTGGCAGCGAGGCCCGAGAAGAAAGCGAGTGTGGCCGAGCCCTTGGAGCGGCGACGACGGCGCGGCGGCAAAACAACGCGCGGCGCGGCGGGGCGAATGGCCTGCTCACGCAAGCTTTGTGAAAAGTGCAGCGAGGGACCGTTGTCGGCGTGACCGGCAAATGCCGGATGCGCTGCGCCGGGAGCCCATTGCCCCCCTAGCGATCGCAGGACGCCTCTTCCACCATCCATCTGACAAGCCCACCGAACGACAAACCGGCATAAGCCGCGAGTTCCGGCACAAGCGAGGTCTCGGTCATCCCGGGTTGCGTGTTGACCTCCAGAACAATGATCTCACCCGAACCATCGGGTCGATCATCAAAACGGAAATCAGCGCGACTCACACCACGGCAGCCGAGGGCCTCATGTGCCCTGAGAGCCAATTGTTGAACGTGTTGGTAAATATTTCCTTTAAGGTCGGCAGGAAGGATGTGGATAGAGCCACCTTTTGTGTATTTCGCGTTGTAATCGTACCAACCGCCGTCCGCAGCCCGAATTTCTATGATCTCCAAGGGCTTGTCGCCCATCACGGCGCAGGTCAATTCGCGCCCCGGCACGAATCGTTCGGCCAGCATGTCATCGCCATAAGCCCAGTCAGGTGCTCCTAAATGGGACGGTGGGGGGTCTCCGGCGTTAACAATTACCACCCCGAAAGACGATCCCTCGCACACCGGCTTGAGCACATAGGGCGGGCTCATGACATGGGCCTTGGCGGCTTCCTGACGGCTCACCACGCGCCCCTCTGCCACCGGAATGCCAGCAGCCGCCATCACAATCTTGGCTTGCTGCTTGTTCATGGCCAGCGCCGAGGCCAGCACGCCCGAATGGGTATAGGGAATGCCCAGCACTTCCAAAACGCCCTGAATGGTGCCGTCTTCACCGACCTTGCCATGCAGCGCATTGAAGGCGACATCGGGCTTCAGCTCACTCAGACGTTGCGCAATATCACGATCGACATCGAGCTCGGTGACGCGGAAACCCTCGTCGCGCAGCGCTTTCGCGCAAGCTTTGCCGGAGCGCAGCGAGACCTCGCGCTCAGCCGACCAGCCACCCATCAGCACGGCGACATGCTTGCTCATTTCATCATCTCCGTCTGCGGGAGGGCGACACCGATGCGCTTGATTTCCCATTCAAGCTCGACGCCCGACGTCTCTTTGACGCGGCGGCGCACTTCATCGCCAAGGTTTTCAATATCAGCCGATGTGGCCTGTCCGCGATTGATCAGAAAGTTGCAATGCATGGGCGAGACCTGCGCATCGCCCACCACAAGACCACGGCAACCGGCCGCATCCACCAATTGCCAAGCCTTGTGACCGGGCGGATTTTTG
>CANGRU010000128.1 GCA_947456315.1 Beijerinckiaceae bacterium
ATGAGATAGAGGCCGGGCGCTGCATCGCTGCCCCCATGCCCGCGCAGATCGACACGCAACACACGGAAACCGGCTGCGGTGAATGCCGCAACCTGTTCTGCCCACATGCCCATGTCGGAGGCGAGCGCATGGCCGAAATAAACAACCGGTGCTGTTTCATCACCGACCAGATCATAGGCTATGCGCAGGCCATTGGCTTTTCTGTAGAGCATCGCACCTATCCTTAATATTGATGCGCACGCACCGGCACATCCATGCGGCCGATCAGCGGGGACTCCAGCGTGATCACATCGCCGGGCTTCACCGGACCAACGCCCGAGCACGTGCCCGTATAGATCACGTCACCCGGATAGAGCGTGTAGAAGGACGTCGCAAACTCGATCAGGCGGACGACATTGTAGATGAGATAGGCTGTATTGGTTTTCTGGCGCGTCTCGCCATTCACCTTGAGTTCCAGCGGCACATCGGTCGGATCGGGCACTTCATCAGCCGTCACCATCCAGGGGCCCAACACCGCATAGCCATCGGGCGACTTGCGGAAAGAGCGATCTTCCGGACCACGAATGGTCATATCGAGACCCAGCGAATAGCCCGCGACATAATTCAGCGCATCGGCTTGGCTGACATTGGTGCATTGCTTGCCGATCACGACAACCAGCTCCAGCTCATGATCTGTGCGGCGCTCGGGAAAACGCACCGGCACGCCAGCGGCCGGACCAACCAGCGAGGTTGGCGCTTTGAGGAAGAGACCATCCGTGCCGATCTTGGCTGTGTGCTTGGAGCCGCCCGCCTGACGCGCGGCTTCCATCTCGATGATGTGATCCTGATAATTGGTGGGAGCCGCAACAATTTTCGGCACGCGCGCCACAGGCGACAGCAGTTTCACGCTTCCCACATCAATACCGGGCGCTTTTTTGGCGGCTTCCATCAAACGATCTTTGATCTGGGGAAGCGCTGCAATCACGGCATCGCAAATGGCTGTATAGGGCGTGTTGGCACGCACCTCTGTCTGGATGTCGGTGACATCATGGATTTTGTCGCCAATGACGACACCAAGACGATCATCTCCGAAACGGCAAATACGCATGGGACTTGTCCTCTCTGATTGGGTGAATCAGGCCTGAAGGGCCGTTGAAATATCCTGCGCACTCGACAGGCGTTCAGCATTCATGACCAGATCGATGATCTTGTCGGTTTTTTCGCGTGAGAATTGCGTTTCCGACAATTTGCGGAATTTGGCGATCACATCTTCCTCGGTCGCAAACTTATGCTCGGAGCCGCGCGGTGACTCGACGGTCTCTTCCTGCACATCGCCATTCTTGAAGCGGATTTCCACCCGCACCTTATGACGGAAACGCGAGCCCAGCGCCGTGATCGCCGGATCTTCGATCACATTGACGAGCTTTGAGACTTCCATGCGCTGCGGATCAGCCACTTTGTCTTCTGTGAACTGGGCCACAAAAGCATCGCCTTCGATCAGATAGGTCGCAATGCAATAGGGCAGATTGAGCTGTGCCGAGGTGAGGCCCTGCGGCTTGTAAGGCCAGCCGACATGATCAGCGGTGACGCGCGAACCATGCACGATGATCTTTTCAATATCATTCAGCGTGAAGGGGCGGCGGGCCTGAATCTCGCGGATGCCATCAAGGGTCGTGTGGTTGGAACCCACGCATGAATAGAATTTCAGCGCGATCTGCATGGTTTCAAAACGCTCGCCCAACCCATCAGACAGTGCAGCGAGATTGAAGCGGTCGGTTGAACGCGAGAAGGTCGTGCAGAAGCCGCCATATTCGCTTTCGAGCACGTCCTGAATGCCCGTGTAGCCCTTGCGTGCGAGCAGCGCGCCATAAAAGCCGGACTGCGCGGAGCGGCCTGCATGCATGCGCTTGACCATCGAACCATATTGCGCGGCCATGAGACCGGCGGCCTGCGTGCCACCAATGCCCAGAGCGTTGATCGTCTGCGCAACATCAAGACGCATGGCGCGTGCTGAACCGGCAGCTGCCGAGAAGACGCCCAATGTCGCGCCTGAATGCCAGCCTTGGCCGATATGTTCCTGCCCCATGCAAATGCCCACACGCGGGCCGATTTCATAGCCAGCCACAGTGGCTGCCAGAAATTCCTTGCCGGACAGCGACGCATCTTTTTCGAGCACGGCAAGCACGCCCGGTAATGTGACCGCGCCGACATGCAACACGCCTACGCGATGCACATCATCCAGCTCGAAACTCTGGACCAGCGCGCCATTGATCAGCACAGCATGAGGCGAGGACAGTTTTTCTTTCGTGCCCCAGACAGCGGAATCGGCCGTCTTGTCCACTTCACCCAGCGTCTCGCGCAGGATGCGGCTCCAGGGCAGGTTGATGCCATAGATCGCGCAGCCCAGAGAATCTAGCGTCAGCAGCTTGATGCGCTTCAATACGTCCGAGGGAATACGCTCAAAGGTGAAGCCGCTGACAAATTCAGCAATCGCTTTGGTGTGGGGATTTTCGCCGTTGTGAGACTTGGCCATGTGATGTCCTTCTTTTCTTGTTTCAGCACAGCCAGTCGAGCTGGCTCTCATTCTCAATTGCACAGAGCCGCTCAAACAGATGAGCTGCATCCGCGGGGTAATCCTTGGTCATAATATCAAAACGCTCGCGCAATTGCGCAGACGTGAGCGGCATGCCCGGCGTGCCGGGGAATTCTGCGACTTCGCGCTCGAGAACGCGCCCATCGTTGAGTGTCAACACCGTGCGCGTCATCCAGTCCGAATGGCTTTCGCGCCCATCGCTGACCACATCAATCTTTTGTGCGAGTGCCCGCACGCCTGCATCTTGCAATTTGGACGCATCAAAAGAAGCTGGATCTGCGGCAGAGCCACTCAGCGCGCAAGCCAGCGAGAAGGGGATGGAATAATTGGCGAGTGCCGGATCAGCCGGCGCCTTGTTTCCATTCAACTCGGCCATGCGGCTGGTGCCATAGACCGTGATCTGCTGGACCTGATCGGCGCGCAGACCCAATTCACGCTGCCAAGATTCAATCGCATAAATCGCCGTATGCGCAGTGATGTGGCACGGGTAACGCTTGAGGCAGATTTTCAGTGTCTCGAAATCCTGACCCAATCCACCAGTCAGCTTTTCAACATCCTGCTTGCCGCAGAAGGTCGCCAGAAAGCCGCGCTTGCCTTCAAGCGATTCATGCGGGCCTTCATAGCCGCGTTCCGCCATTTGGGCCGCAAAGACACCATTCTGTGCAGCGCGCCCGATGTGCAAACGCTTGACCATGGCGCCCTGCCCTTCATAGGCAAATTGCATGACACCTGCCGACATGGACACAGCCAAGCCGAAAGCAGAATTCATCTGATCCGCCTTGAGCCCATAAATCTTGCCCACGGCTGCTGCCGCACCGATAGGACCCGTCAAACCCGGCGCATGGAAACCGCGCGGCTCTGCGGAATGCAGCGTTGAAGCCCCCACACGCATCAGCACTTCAAAGCCAACGATGATGGCTTCCAGCAAAGCACGCCCCGAAGCCTGACGTTCTTGCGCCGCCGCCAAAGCTGCCGCCACAATAATGGCACCCGGATGCACGCCAGCCCCCGGCTTGCGCAATGAATCAAGTTCCAAAGCATGCGCCAGAAGCCCGTTGGCAAAAGCGGCCTGTTCCGCACCAATGCGCAAATCGGGTTTGCCGATGACACGGCAGCTACCCGGCACTTGGCGCGCCTGTTCAATGGCCATCTTGCCCCACACCGTCTCACGCCCGCGCACAGCAATGCCGATTGTGTCGATCAGACACTCACGCGCACGATCAACGACGCTGGCTGGCACTTGGGCAAGCGAGAGATCAACCGCAAAGCGTGCGAGTGTGGCGCTCTCACCGCTCATCGTGCATCAGCCTGTTTCAGCACGATCTCATTGCCGGAAGCGACAATCTCCGTGCCCATGTCGCGGGATCGTTTGGCGATATCCTTGAACTCTTCCTGTTCTTTGGTGAGGTCGCAGACATAGCTCTCATTGGCCTCGTTGTGACGCACAAATTCAAAAGCTGCGCGTGACACATTGTTGCCGTCGAAATCGACCTTGGCCATCATGCCGATCCAGTCACCATGGGTGACGCCGCCATGACCTGTGTGGAACGAGAAGGAGCCCAGCCCGTAATAGATCGGCTTGCCTTTGTAGATTTCCACGCCCAGCGAATAATGCGGCCCATGGCCGATGACGACATCCGCACCGCCATCAATCGCGGCATGGGCGATCTCTTTCATATATTCGAGCACATCCTTGTGCAGACCCCAGTGGAAAGAGCAAACAACAATGTCCGCCTCTTTGCGTGCGTCTGCGAGATCAGCCTGGAACTTTTCGAGATAGGCTTTGTCAGCCCATGTCACGATATAGGGCGGAATACCGGGGCGATTGAGCGGGGGAATCTCGCGCTTCATTTTATACATCGGCACTTGATAGGCCGTATGGCCACGCAACACGGCAATGCCGGCTGAATGTTTTGTCGCCTCGTGATTGGTTGCCCAATAGACCGAGCTGCGCTGCAAAAATGCGATCTTCTTGCCCTTGCGCTCGATGATGGCGGGCTTGCGCGCTGCGGCATCATTGGCACCAGCGCCTGTATGCAGAAAGCCGGCGCGGTCGAGATGGGCGATCGATTCATTAATCGCCTGTTCGCCGTAATTGACGTTATTGGCCAGACCCACCACTTCAATGCGCGCTTGTTTCAGAGCCGTTTCCGTGACTTTCGGATCGGAGAAAAAGCCCTCCACACTGGTCGAGCCTTCATTCAGCCGGTCTGTCAGACAGCATTCCAGATTGGCAAACACCAGATCGGCTTTTTCAAATGTGCCGCGCACTTTGCGGAAGGGCACATCCGGGTCCGTGACATTCATCAGATTGACGTCACCTGTCAGCATGAGTGTGAAGGTCATTTTCTTTTTCCTTAGTCTACAATCTCATTCAAACCCGGCACGACCAGTGAAGAAATGGGAATCATCTTTTCCATATCCTTGATCGCCACCATGTCGCGCATCATATTTTCAAGCGGCTTGCGGTGAATGGTGCTGGTGCGGGCAAAAAACTCGATGCCACGCAAAAAGTCATAGGAATCGGCAATTTCATTGCGATCGGCTTTTGCAGCCTCGGTCAGAATATCAATCGCCTCGTCGCGGTTCTTGGTATCGTAGAACCAGGCCACCGCCTCATCAACGGCAGCGTTGATCTCTTTTGCTTCTTTCATATTGGCTTTGGCCCAACGCTGTGACACTTGCATGCCGGTCTGGGGCAGATCGGGAGCAAAATCGCGCACGAGGCCCAAATTTTTGAATCCGTTCTTGACCGCCATGAAATTGAACGGCGGCACCAGCATGGTTGCATCAATCGAGCCTGACTGGAGGGCGGCAAAGCGCGGCGCTGTGGCGCCAATGACGATAATATCGAAATCCGAATCCTTCAGGCCGGTATGGGCCATGACGCGATCGAAATAGATTTTGTTGATGTCGCGCAAACCACCCAGCGCCACTTTCTTGCCTTTGAGGTCTTCAAGCTTGCTGATGTTCTTGCCGCCAATCATCACATAATTGGTGGTCTGGCCCATGATGCGCATGATAGCGACAGGCGCGCCTTTCTCGACTGCATGCAAGGGTTCCGCCAATCCGTTGAGCGCGATCATATCAATCGAGCCCGCCGTCAATTGCTGCACGAGGCCCGGTGCGGTCGGCACAAAG
>CANGRU010000129.1 GCA_947456315.1 Beijerinckiaceae bacterium
ACAATCAAGATTACACCATGCAATCGGTGGGCAATGGCTCGAAACGCCTTGCAGCCCTGTTGCAATCAAAAGATGCGGCAGGCGGCGTGCTCAACCCGCCCTTCACGGCGCAAGCCAAAGCCGCCGGCCTCAAAAGCCTCGGGCGACTTGTCGATCATCTGGGCCCCTATCAGGCGGGCGGGCTCTTTGTGTTGCGCGCCTTTGCCCAAAACAATGGCGCGGCGCTGGAGGCTTTCATCAGCGCCTATGTCGGGGCTTTGCGGCTGGCGCGCGATCCGGCTCATGCACAAGTCTGCATCGACTTGCTATGCACGCATTTGCAGATTGATGAGACCATTGCGCGCGATACGCTCGCAGACATGCTCGACCCGAGCTTTGGCTTTGCCATCGATGCCAAGCTTGACCGCTTGGGCCTGACCAATGTGCTCACCACCCGTGCTGAAACGGAAGGCGATGATCCGCGCCTGCGTGATCCCACGACTTTTATTGATGAACAATGGTATGAACGCGCCATCGCGCGCGCTTGAATTTTTGGAGGACGACATGAAAAAGATCATCGGCTTTGCTTTGGCCACCTGTGGAATGTTGATGGCCTCTGCGGCCAGCGCGCAGCAAAGCGACACGGAAAAATTCTTCGCCGGGAAAAATATCGACTTCCTGATCGGCTCGGCACCGGGCGGTGGTTATGGCATTTACGGTGCCGTGGTCGGGCGCCACATCGGCAAGCATCTGCCGGGCAAGCCCAATATTGTCGCGCGCAATCTTGATGGCGCGGGCTCCATCACGGCTGCCAACCTGCTCTACAATAAAATGCCCAAAGACGGCTCCACCTTTGGCGCCATCTTTATGGGCGCCGTTGTCGAGCCGCTGATTGGCGATGCCAGTGTCACGCAATTTGATGCGCGCAAATTCATCTACATCGGCTCGGCCAACAAAGAGACGTCGATCTGCCTGTCCTGGCAAAATGCGCCGGTACAGAATTTTGAAGAGGTCTTCACCAAGGAGCTGATGGTGGGTGGTGCCGGCGTCACCTCCTCGATCCGTCAATATCCGATGGTGTTGAACAATGTGCTGGGCACCAAGTTCAAACTCATCAACGGCTATCCGGGTTCACGCGAAGCGGGCCTTGCGATGGAGCGCGGCGAAGTGAACGGCCTGTGCGGCATTCAATGGACCAGCTTTATCGCGCAGGGCGCTGAATGGCTGGAGGCCAAGAAGGTCAAGATCATGATGCAAATGGGTGGACCCAACGGCGACGACGTTTTGAACAAAATGGGCGTGCCGACCATCTGGTCCTTCGTGAAGAATGATGCCGATCGCCGCACCTTGGCCGTTGTTTTCAACCAGCTTGAATTCGGTCGCCCCTATGTGCTGCCGCCGGGCGTGCCAGCAGATCGTGTCGCCGCCTATCGCCGCGCCTTCGATGCCACGATGAAAGATCCGGAGTTTTTGGCAGAAGCCGAAAAGGCCAAGTTGGTCATCAACCCCGTCAATGGAGAGGGTGTGCAAAAACTGGTCGATGATATTTATGCAACGCCCATCGCCGATGTGGAACGCGCACGCGCTGCATTGAAGTAAGTAACGTCAAAGATCGCGCGACCCCCACCCCAGCCCTCCCCTCAAGGGGGAGGGAGTTTTCTGCATCAGCATTGTGACAAGAGACCTGCATTGCGTGCTGCATCAAGTCCCCCTCCCCCTTGAGGGGAGGGGTTAGGGGTGGGGGTCTACGCATCTCTGCCAACACAAAAAAAGGGCGCCTCACGGCGCCCTTTTTCATTTAGGATTACAACCCGACTTACTGGCCGGTGAAAGACACATCATAGGTCTTCGACAGATAATTGCGGACCCATTCGCGTGCTGCCGGCGAGATGGAGATGGCTGCCTGATACAGGGCTTCACCTTCCTTGTCGGTGACTTCGTCATATTCGCCGATCAGGTCATCGCGCTTGGCGAGATATTCCGGATCTTTGACCATGTCGCGCACAGCCTGACGATAGGCTTCGACAATGTCAGCTGGTGTGCCCTTGGGCAGAACGAGCAGCTTCTGCGCAGGGAAGCCCGCGACCAAGAAGGCGCGCATCGCATCCCATTCGATACCGGACGGCTTTTTGCCGAAGGCCAGTTCATAGGCTTCTTCGTAATGGGGCAGATCGGGGAAGTTGGGATCACGCGCCAGATTGCCGTTCTTGTCGAGCGTGCCCCATGAGAACAGGGCCACTGCTTCGCCCTTCTTCACCAGCGGCAAAGAGGAGCGCAGATAGGCGGATGTGGTCTGGTAATCGACATTCATTTCGCCGCGCTCGAAAGCCAGGCGACCTTCACCACGGCCGGGGAAGCCGGTGACATGCTGCACGTCCATGCCCATCAGGCGGAAGCCCAACAGCGGCACAAGATCAAGCGATGTGAGACCTTGCGAGGCGTAATGCATCTTCACGCCCTTGAGCTTGGAGATGTCCTTCACCGAGGCCACGCCGAGCTTCGAGGAAATATAGGCGACACCGCCTGTGGGTGCAGCCAGAACCGGAATCCAGTCCTTATAGTCGAACTTCACATGCGCTTCGCCGAGCAGATAGGGGAACTGCGTCGAGCCCGATGTGCCAAGGATGGTCAGGCCATCCGGCTTGGCGGAAGCCGCAAACAGATTGGCGCCCGAGATCGAGCCACCACCCGGCTGGTTCTTGACCACCACGGCCGGCTGGCCGGGCAAATGCTTTTGCAGGAGCTGCGCATTGAAACGGCCCCACACATCCGAGCCACCGCCAACACCGAAGGGGATGACCATGGTGACCGTCTTGCCTTTGAAGTCGACCGCCTGCGCGGGAGCGGCAAAGCCTGTGGCAAGTGCGAGTGCGGCGCCAGCCGCCAGGAGAGACCTGCGATCCATATATTTTCCTCCGCAAGAAATGCGATGCTAGATTTCTATCATGGACCATGTAGCCGAAAAACGCGCCAACGGCGACCCATGCAAGGCCAATGACGTGGATTTGAAGCCCCCTGCTTTTGGATAATGCCCTTGGGGGGCAGCTCCACTGCACCGGGCTGGAGACCCGCTGTTTGCCCTGCTGGTCCGCTGCGTGCTACCCCCATGCCTAGATTGCCGGCGAAGCAGCCCGGGATAAGGCCAGCATGAACCAGTCAACCCCTTCTCCCTTCTGGGAATTCTCACTCCGAACCTATGCCGGACCGGGCGTCCCCAACGCCTGCCTGACACTTCAGGACGGGTCGGGTGTGGACGTTAATGTGCTGCTGTTTTGTCTGTTTCTGGGCCAGTCGAACCGCAAACTCGGCGCCGCAGATGTCCGAATTATCGCACAGGCCATCGAGCCTTGGCGCGCCGGGATTGTGGTCAACCTGCGCGCGGCGCGACGTGCCTTGAAAGATCCGCCACCCCATTTCGAAGGCCCAATGGCCGAATCCTTGCGCAAGCAGGTGAAGGCAGCCGAACTCGAGGCCGAACGCATCCAGCAGGAGATGCTCTTCGTAACCTTTGGTGCCTCCGGCATGGGTGTTTTGGAAAAGGATGCAGCCGCGGCTTCGGCTTCCAACATCAAGGCTTATGAGGATTATCTGTGCTCCTCCTTCGAAGCACAGGCTGTTGCAACGCTGCTGCAAGCAGTGGGTCAGACAAATGGGTGATATGTGAGCATGCCGGATCAAAGCAAAATCAAGAAGCGCCTGATTGTTGGAATCAGCGGCGCCTCCGGCATTATTTTCGGCATCCGCTTGCTCGAAGTGCTGCAAAAGCTCGACATCGAGACGCATCTGATTGTGTCCAAGGCCGCCGAAATGACGCTGGCCTACGAGACGGATGTCAAGCTGAAAGAATTGCGCGAGATGGCGCATGAATATCATCCGATGACCGACATCGGCGCCAATATCTCGTCCGGCTCTTACAAGACACTGGGCATGATCATCGTGCCCTGCTCGATCCGCTCGATGAGCGAGATTGCCACGGGCGTCACCGGCTCCCTGATGAGCCGCGCCGCAGATGTCGTGCTGAAAGATCGTCGCCGTCTTGTGCTGGCCGTGCGTGAAACGCCGCTGCACACGGGCCATTTGCGCACCATGACGCAATTGTCGGAAATGGGCGCGATCATCGCCCCCATCATGCCGGCCTTTTACCATCGTCCCAAAACGCTTGATGACATCATCGACCACACTGTCGGGCGTCTGCTCGATCTGTTCGATATCGATGCGAAAATGGTCAAGCGCTGGAAGGAAGATGAAACACCGGCTGAGGATTAGGCCTCAGGCCTTTTTCTCCCAGCCACCCGCCTCGGTCTGCTGCTGATAGGCCAGATTGGCACCTGCCGCTTTGAGCGCTTTCCATTGCGCACGCGCATCGGTGAGCTCAGCCTCATCATTGCCATCAAACATGATCACAAGCCGCAGATAAGGCTGATCGCCCGAGGCGGCCAGAACAGGCGCAATTTGTGCGCCCTCGACAAAGAAACGGATCTGCGCACCATTCGGGTTTTCCTGGCCCGTGGTCAGATAGATCGGCTGGAACTCGGCATCGCCATCGGCGGCCGTACCATGGGGCAGAAAACCGTCTTCCGAATAATTCCACAAAAGCTCGTTCAGAGCGTCGCATTTTTCTTGCGTGCGTGTCTGCAAGCAGACATGCCAATCGCGTTCCAGCGACAATTCCAGCAAGCGCGGCAGGGCTTTTTCAAGCCGCTGCACCTGCAGATGGTAGAAGACGACTTCGGTCATCAGAAACCCGCGCCCACAATGATCAGCGTGCGGTCACGCACAGTCCAGATCATGCCCAGATCAGCGCCGCCTTCGTGATATTCGGTCTTGCCCGCCACCACGACATCACCGCGCTGGTTGGAGGCGCGCAAATAGTCTTCGGCTTCGCGGCTCATCGTGCGCACAGCGGTCGAGGCGCGCGTCGGGTTCCAGCCCAAGGCCGAGCGGATGGCGGCATTTTGCACCTGCTCGAATTTGGTTGTTGTCGCCATGTCACTCGGCAAGCCGATCTTCACTTCAAACCGCACCAGCGCATCGCCGCGACATTCCAGCAATCCGTCGATGCGCACATTGGTGACAAGATCGAAAAAGTCGCCTTGTGAGGATGAGCGCGACACGACGAGCGGACGCACAAAGGCTGCATTCACATCGCCTGTTTCACGAATGAACGTCGATTGAAACATGCCGCAGCTTGGCGGGCGCCCGGATTGCACCTGCGCCTGCGCACCAACCATCGACATGAGAAAGAAAAAACCCGCCGCCCAGATTTTCATATGCGCCTCAGCCTTCGTAATGATCGCTGATGAGACGATCGAGCAGGCGCACGCCCCAGCCCGAGCCCCAGCTCTGATTGATGTCGCTTGAGGGCGAGGCCATGCCTGTGCCCGCAATATCGAGATGCGCCCATGGCACGCCATTGACGAAACGCTGCAGGAATTGCGCGGCCGTGATCGACCCCGCATAGCGCCCGCCCGTATGTTTCATATCCGCGAATTTTGAATCAAGCAGCTTGTCGTAAGCAGCTCCCAGCGGCATGCGCCAGACCTTCTCGCCGGTCACTACACCAGCTTCGGTGAGGCGGGCGGAGAGCTCGTCATTGTTGGAAAACAGACCCGCATGCTCGGTGCCGAGCGCCACCAGAATAGCGCCCGTCAGTGTCGCCAGATTGACCATGAATTGCGGCTTGTACTTGTCTTGCACATACCAAAGCACATCGCCCAGCACGAGA
>CANGRU010000130.1 GCA_947456315.1 Beijerinckiaceae bacterium
CCATGGTTCTGGCTATTGCTGTCCTGGCGTTCATCGCCTGGTCGCTCTTTGGACCAGAGCCACGCATGACCTTTGGTTTGGTCGCGGCTGTCTCGGTTCTCATCATCGCCTGCCCCTGCGCGCTGGGTCTGGCGACACCCATGGCCATTATGGTGGGCGTGGGTCGTGGCGCACAATCAGGCGTTCTGATCCGCAATGCCGAAGCGCTCGAGCGGATGGAAAAGATCGACACGCTGGTGATCGACAAGACCGGCACTCTGACCGAAGGCAAGCCGCGTGTGACCAAAATTGTCACACAGGCTGATTGGCAAGAAGACTCTGTGCTGCAATTGGCCGCAAGCCTTGAAGCTGCGAGCGAACATCCACTCGCCGCTGCCATTGTTGCTGCAGCCCATGAGCGCAAGCTCTCGTTGTCCAGCGTCGAAAATTTTGATCAGCCTGTCGGCCAAGGCGCCAAAGGTCTGATTGGCGGGCGCGCAATTACCATTGGCAATAGCGCATTTTTGAACACGCTGGGAATTGCCACACAAGCCATGGAAACTGCCGCCGATAACTTGCGCCATGATGGCGCAACCGTCGTGTTTCTCGCTGTTGATCAGGCCCTCGCAGCCATTCTCGCCATTGCTGACCCTATTAAGGCAACAACCCCCGCCGCACTCCAGGCACTTGCCGCTGACGGTCTACGCATTGTCATGTTGACAGGCGACAATCGCACCACAGCGCAAGCCGTTGCCCGCAAGCTTGGCTTGAGTGAAGTAGAAGCCGAAGTGCTTCCTGACCAGAAACGCGCCGTGATCGATCGCCTGCGTGCGCAAGGCCGCATTGTGGCGATGGCTGGAGACGGCGTGAATGATGCGCCCGCACTGGCCGCCGCTGATGTCGGCATTGCCATGGGCACAGGCACAGACGTCGCCATTGAAAGCGCTGGCATCACGCTTCTGCGTGGTGACCTGCAAGGCATTATGCGGGCACGCCGCCTATCGCGAAAAGTCATGGGCAATATCCGCCAGAATCTGGTTCTGGCCTTTATCTATAATGCAGCCGGCGTGCCGATTGCTGCGGGCATACTTTATCCCGTCTATGGACTGTTGCTGTCGCCCATTTTTGCTGCCGCTGCCATGGCCCTGTCCTCCATCAGTGTGATTGGCAATTCACTACGGCTTCGTCTGTCACGTCTCGATTGAAAGGAGACTCCCATGCGTCTTACATTTGCAACTCTCAGTCTGATCTTGGCGCTGCCAGCTCTGGCCCAGCACGCGGACCACAGCACGCACTCAACCATGCCGGCTTCGCCATCGGCACAGGCCTATGAAGCCGCCAATGCGAAGATGCACAAGGACATGGATATCAAAATGAGCGGCGATGCGGACCGTGATTTTGTCGAAGGCATGATCCCGCATCATCAAGGCGCCGTGGATATGGCCAAGATCGTCTTGCAATATGGCTCTGATCCGCAGATCAAGGTGATGGCGCAAGAGATTATTGCCGCGCAAGAAAAAGAAATTGCACAATTCCGTGCCTGGCTTGCCAAAAGGCAGAAATGAAACTCGATCCTTTTTATCTGATCATCAATGACACGCGCTGGCTCGAGCGGCTTTTGCCGCAGGGCCTGCGCCTTGTGCAATTGCGCATCAAAGACAAACCCGAGAGCGAGCTGCGCGCGCAAATCCGCCGCGCCCGCGACTTATGTGCGGCAGCCAGCGCCACTTTGGTGATCAATGATCATTGGCAGATCGCACTGGAAGAAAACTGCGACTTCATCCATCTGGGACAAGAAGATCTCGTCGAGGCCGATCTCACCGCCATCCGCAAAGCCAAATGCCGATTGGGCATCAGCACCCATGATCCTGCGGAACTGGCCAAGGCGCTTGAGCACAAGCCCGATTATGTTGCGCTGGGCCCTGTTTTTCCCACCACACTGAAGCAGCTGGATTGGGCGCCGCAGGGCGTGGCGCGCGTCAGCGAATGGAAAAAACTTGTCGGCGATGTGCCTCTGGTTGCCATTGGCGGCCTGACAGTTGAGCGGGCGCGCTCTGTTCTGGAGGCTGGCGCTGACAGTGCCGCTGTCTCGACCGACGTGCTGGGCGACGCTGATCCGGAAGCGCGGGCGCGAGAATGGGTTGCGCTCAGCCGTTCGCGGGCTTGACGCGCTCACCCCGGCAACGATCCGAGCAATATTTTACCTCGTCCCAGACCTTCGCCCATTTCTTGCGCCAGACGAAGGGCCGCCCGCAGGTCACGCAAGTCTTTTGCGGCAGATCGCCTTTTTTCTGCATCTTCGCCATGGCTGCCATCAAGTCCCAAAACCGCCGGCTGTGCGGCTACGTATGTTGACCCGTGTTCTACGTTCTCCCTGACCTCATCGGATTGCTTTTGTGACAACTCTCCATCTTGTTCTTGGCGACCAGCTGACGCGCGACCTCTCGGCGCTCGATGGGCTTGATCCTGCCCGCGATGTCATCCTGATGATGGAAGTGGCGGATGAGACCACCTACGTCCCCCATCACAAGCAAAAGATTGCCTTCATTCTCTCGGCCATGCGCCATTTTGCGCAAGAGCTCGAAGCCGAGGGCCTGCGCGTCGATTATGTCAAACTGGATGCAGCAGACAATACAGGTTCCTTCACCGGCGAAATTGCCCGTGCTGTCGCGCGGCACAAAGCAACGCGTATTGTTGCAACAGAGCCCGGCGAATGGCGTGTCTGGGATGCCATGCGAAACTGGAGCCAGACACTAGACGTGCCTGTCGAGATTCGCGATGACGACCGCTTTTTCTGCTCACGCGCGCGTTTTGCACGTTGGGCGGAGGGTCGAAAATCCTACCGGATGGAGTTTTTCTATCGCGAAATGCGCCGCGAGACAGGTCTGCTGATGGACTGCGATGAGCCTGTCGGCGGACAATGGAACTTCGATCACGACAATCGAAAATCATTGCCAGCCAACGTGCACCCACCTCATCGTACGCGTTTCGAGCCTGACAAAATCACGGAAGAAGTGCTGGAGCTTGTGGCCCGGCGCTTTCCGGATCATTTCGGCTCGCTCGATCGATTTGGCTGGGCTGTGACACGTGCTGATGCCCTTGAAGCGCTCGATCATTTTATCAAAGCCTGCCTGCCATCTTACGGCGATTATCAAGATGCCATGAAGCAGAACGAGCCCTTTCTGTTTCACTCCATCATTTCGCCCTATCTCAATTGCGGCCTGCTGGTCGCGCGCGAAGTGTGTCTGGCTGCAGAACTTGCATGGAAGAAAGGCAAAGCCCCTCTCAATGCGGTGGAAGGCTTCATCCGCCAGATATTGGGATGGCGCGAATATATTCGCGGCATTTATTGGCACCACATGCCGGAATATGCGACGGGCAATGCGCTCGGCGGCCACCGACCTTTGCCACAATTTTTCTGGAGCGGTGAAACACGCATGAATTGCGTCAGCCAAGTCGTGCGTGAAACGCGCGACAATGCTTATGCCCATCACATCCAGCGCCTCATGGTGACCGGCAATTTTGCGCTGCTTGCCGGAATTGAACCTGCCGAAATTGAAGCCTGGTACCTTGCCGTTTATGCCGATGCTTACGAATGGGTCGAATTGCCCAATGTGCATGGCATGGTGATGTTTGCCGATGGTGGTTTGCTGGCCTCCAAACCTTATGCGGCCTCGGGCGCTTATATTGATCGCATGTCTGATTATTGTCGCTCTTGCGCCTATGATGTGAAGCTCAAATCCGGCCCGAAATCCTGCCCCTTCAATCGCCTCTATTGGCATTTCATGATTGAAAATGCCGACAAACTGTCGCGCAATCCACGCATGGCTATGCCCTACCGCACCTTGTCAAACATGAGCGAAGAACGCCGCTCTCAAATTACCAGTGAAGCAAAAATGTTTCTTGATCATCTGGATTTAGAGACTGAAAATTACAAATAGATATAGGTTTGATTTCTTTCAGAGACTGTCTATATTTTTTGATTAATTTCAAAATAAATCCATTTATATCAGTATCTTATCATATTCTGGCTTCGTTCTGTTAAACACTGTATCTATCAGACTACCTCAAGAGTTTGCTTGGTGGCCTGATAGCTGTCCCATTCATCAATTGCTCTTTGACGTCGCTGGATAGCCGCCTGCTCATATCGATGAAGTTTTGTTATTTGCAATTGCGGGTCCCTAGGTGTTTTGGAAAGCCTGTAAACTGATTTTTGGAGTCTGCGGAAAAAACTCCAATCTTTTTTTGTTTTTGGTCCGAGCCAAAAATCCAGTTCATCTGTTTGCATATAAAGAAAAGTTTCCTTGATACAGGGGTCGTCTAAAAGTTCTGAGTTTGGCAATGGGCTATCTTTTCCTGCGGCATGTAAATGACGCAACAGCATTTTATAGGCGCGAACTGCATTTAGGCCTAACTGTGCTTCTACAATTTCTCTTGCAAGGAATATTGTTTCTTGACTTCTATCTTTCTCGCATAATTGTTGAGCAAATAGATCAACCTCCGGACTGGAAGATTTAAAGACTATTTTAGATGCTAACCCGTGAATGGTCGCATTCATTGAGGATATTTGTTTTCCCGCATCTGTCTTAGGGCCTGTGCTTTTCCTTGCATTTGATCTGTTTGCACGAAGCCGCGGACATATTTTACGCCGCCCCATTATTCAGCCCTCCGTTTCAGATTTGGCTGAAGCAGAAATCGATTTTGATTTCTCGTTACCTTCAATCGAGTTCACAACCTGTATAATCTGTTTGGCAAAGGCCAACTTACGCCGTTCGATTTCACGCAAAGTATAATTTCTGCGGACTTCTAGACGCGCAATATTCTGATCAATGTCAAAAAGGGCGTTGTCTTCATTCTTGAATGCACGCGCATTGATGTCCAACAGCGTTACTCCAAAATTTTGGAGGCAATCTAATGCGCTTTCCAAGCTGGTCTTCATCTGGGCCCGAATAACATCACACTGCTTCGAGGTCATAGAAGATGAAGTAATATTATCTGCATATTGCCTGACAGCTTGCATCTGGCCCTTGCGCATTGTGCCAATGCGGATCTGCCGGAGACGGTGGATCTCCCATGTCTGGTCGACCACATCCCGAATATAGATTTCGTCTATCAAATCATGGGGGCCGACTTGCTGGCTGAAATTATCGTAAAACGATTTATAGCCGGCCTTGTCTTCGCCATGCAGCAAGGGGGTTGGACCCAGCAAGGCTTCCAGTGTCTGTTTTCCGCCTGGCTTGGATTGGCCTTTGGCATTCTTTGACGGGTGACCACGCCTGCGAACGGTTGACTGCTTTGTCATCACCTTAAATTCCTCTTTGTTGAGGGCTGGGTGACGGCGCGTGGATGATTGCAGGCAGAAGGGAGGCAAAGCCAGACAAATGCGCTGAAACAGCGAAATGGATAATTCTGGCGGGGTTTGCAGGCACGACTTCTTTCCACTGACTAATCCACGAACAGGTCAACCCCAGCCAAAACACGACTGGTTCATGAACGCTGCCCTATCTCCCCCGAGGGAGACGGCTAGCTTGGAAAGGAGCTGCCAATTGAAGGCTGATCACACCGAGGATCGCCACTTTCATTGAAGAATAAAACATGAACAATACTTGGCGTCAAGATTAACAAATACCCTTTGAACACAGTTCAAAAGGGTACTCAGAATGAGCTCATGCGGCTTTTATGAGGGGTTACGTAATCTTACGCCCGGGCCTCGAC